>NZ_JBQAHZ010000013.1:0-140673 GCF_051917185.1 Bacillus cereus group sp. MYBK108-1 | reverse complement strand
CAGATGACAGATGGAGAGCCGGATACATGGAGACGTGTAAGTCCGGTTCGGAGAGGAGCATTTGGAAACCTATCACAGAAACGTGGAAAGGCGCTGGATGCTTACTCTACAAATATGCCACAAAGGTAAATGAAAAAACAAAACTTATTGAAGAACTTCTTCGAAATGTACATAGCTCTTCTAAATAAGTTGAAGAATGAAATATAATGATACCGTCAGTTATTAACAATAATATCTAAGAAAAAACTATTTTATTTCTTAATTCACATAATTTTCAAAAATAAATTCCGTAGATGTTAATATTTGTTATATAATATATTTGTCAAAGCATTACCCCTGAAGTTTCTACGGTCAATCTGTAAGATAGTTTGTTTGGCCCGTATATTCACCTTAAATTAAAAAGAACTTGTAGAGATTCCTACAAGTTCTTTTTGTTTTAAGGTTTAAATGTGGATTTAAAATATAGTTGTAATTTTTCGAGGGGGAAAAGTAAATGTTTGTAAAAACAGAAAGGTTATTAATACGAAAATTTGAGTTCAAAGATTGGCAAGCTGTTCATGAGTATACATCAGATATCAATGTTATGAAATACATACCTGAAGGGGTTTTTACTGAAGAAAATACAAGAAACTTTGTGAATGAAAACATTGGTGAAAACGCTAAGAACTTTCCTGTAGTATTAATAGATAGGGATATTCTGATTGTTCATATCGTTTTTCATAAATATTTTGGTGAGCATACTTATGAGATTGGTTGGGTGTTCAATCCAAAATACTTCAATAAAGGATATGCTTCTGAAGCAGCACAAGCTACATTGAAATATGGCTTTAAGGAAATGAAATTACATAGGATTATAGCTACATGTCAGCCACAAAATACCCCATCATATCGAGTAATGGAGAAGATCGGAATGAGAAGAGAAGGCTATTTCAGGAAGTGTATACCACATGGGAATGAATGGTGGGATGAATATTATTACGCTATTTTAGAAGAAGAGTAGTGCCTTAGAACGCATCATTTAAATTGACGCTCCTATTCCTAAATAGGCAAGTTGACTATCTTTATTGGGGATTCTTGTTACCAAAGGCGAAGTCCATTTCTGCTATGGCTGAAATGCAAGACCATGGTGTCCCATTACCAATCTCGTGATTCCCCCCCCTATGTATTCTTAAAATATAGAATATTAGAAATATATTATGGTAAAATGTGTATAACTATAAATTATTAAATAGATTGGAGAATACTAGAATGAAAGTACAATTACTAAGAGTAGGGATATTGGCTTGCTTCATGATATTTTGTTGGTCCTATGAAGATGTCTCTGCTGCATCTACGTGTGAGCCATATGGTGAAATTAAGCCAAACCAAAATCCCTCTCGTCAGCACATAAATTGCCTACTAACGAACGCAGCATTAAAAGAAAATGTTCCTCCTGAAGTTATAAAAGCAGTAGCTACACAAGAAAGTGGATGGAAACAATTTGATGGAAACGGCCAGCCAATCATAGCGCAAGACGGTGGAATTGGGATTATGCAAATTACCAATCAACCTCAGTTCGATCAACAAAAGTTAAAATATGATATTAATTATAATATTGAAGCAGGTGTTAAAGTTCTTCGTAGTATGTATCAGCGAACAGATCTTCCTAAGGTAAAAGCTGCTGGACCAGAAGTAATCGAAAACTGGTACTTCTCCGTTATGGCTTATAATGGAACAAAACCTGCAAACAGTCCTTTGTATAAAGCTACTGGTCAAAAAAATTTAAACGCTTATCAGGAAAAAGTATTTTCTATTCTAGAACAATACAGTTTTTTAAATGATACAAAATTGGGGCAGTTTCCTTTCAGTACAGCTGATTTCGAATATGATCCTAACACGAGCACAAATATTATATTTAAAAAGAAGGAGTACACACTAACAAATCTACATTCTTCTATCTATCACCTAAAAACAGGTGATCAAGTACTTGTAACAAGAGATGGAGTAAATTTAAGATCTAAACCTACTTCCGCTTCAAGTGGGAAACCGTTAAGTAAAAATACGAACTTGATTATTCAAGGAAACGCTGCATATGATGAATCTGTAGATAGTAGCAATCAGTTTGTATGGTATCCAGTTAAAACTGCAGATCAAAAACTAGTAGGTTATATTTCTTCTGCATATATTATGAAAAAATTATAATTTAAAATCAAACGGTGAAGATAATCACTGATAAAGATATGGTAGTGATGGGAACGATTGAACCAAATATAATTGTGGGTTCTGGTACAAAAAAATATTAAACTTGAACATACCGATACTGATACTCTACAAAGGATTGTAACCGGCATGGAACAAAATGGTTGTTCAAGTGGAAGCATTTTGTTCCTAACTGTATTTTGTAAACAGTGAAATGATACAAGCGGTACAACTTGAATCTTCGTAAAGAAGCACCCCTGCGTGTATATTACTTAGGAAAGTTTGGTTGGGAGGAAGTGAAGAGAGACGAGCTCCCAGCGAAAGTAAAAGAAAGAATAGATATGAAATAATTAGTTACTTATGATGGCGGATTCTCTTACATGGAGGATTCGCTATTTTTTTATTTACAATGAGAAACGCATGTTAGGGTGAATATTGAGGTTAATTGGAATGCCAGACTGATCGATACAGTGAACGTATCAATTATTGATTTATATAAGTACCTATACATACCAGGTTAACGAAATTTTGTTCATTTGTTTCCATTAGAGGTGCATCTTGGGGGAAGAAGAAAGTGTACAAAAGAAGTGCTAGAAAGCCGTAGCGTGATTGACAGAATTAAACTCGTAAGATATCTCGTAATAGATAGCATAATAGAGAATTAAATCGTTGTATATTTTAATATATTGTTATAATATTACGAAAGGGAATAAGGTAATATAAGGTAAATACGCTAATGTTATTGTATAAATATAGCGCAAATAGGGAGAATGAACATGAAAAAGTATCTAGTAGCAGGATTATTGTTGTCAAGTTTATTAGTGGGGTGTGGTCAGGAGAACGCCTCTACCAAGAAAGAAATGCCTAAGAGTGAGCAGGAAGTGAAGAAGGACACGCAAGCCGATAAGAAGGTAGATGGAACAAAGCGTGATGAATTAAAGGACGGGGAAAAGTTGAATGATAATGTGCCAAGGGATAACGAAAACAAAGTGGTTGATACGGAAAAAAATGAGGATAAAGTTGATATTGTGCAGTATCAGTTTTCATCAGATGAAAGTAATTCTACAATGCCTGTTGATTACTTTGAAGCACTTGAACATGGTATGCCATACGAAGAAGTAGCTAAGGCCTTACACCGTAATGCGACAAGTGCAATTAAAACTAAGAAGTTTGATACTGAATTAATTGAATATACTTATGAGGCGCCAGAAGCGGTGATACAAGTTCAATTTAAGGATGGTAATTTATTTGGTGCGGAATATGTTGGTCAAGATAAGGAAATGTATTCAGTTATTCCTGTTGGATGGGATGAAAAAAATAATCGTTGGGCTGAAGAGAAAAACGTAGGCGTGCAATCTAGTGAGAATAAGCCAAATAATCACAAGCCTCAAATAAACGAAGGCAAGAATATTGAAACGAATGATAAGCCCGAATCTAGTACAGCAGGTGTAAAGGCAGATAATAAGCCTGAAGAAGCTACTACCAACCATAAATTTAATAATAAAGAAGTTGAACAACCTCGTAATAAGGAACAGCAACGTAAGGAAGTAGAAGAATTTAAACCGAGTGATGCAGACATGGAACGCATTAAACGACAAGAAGACCGTTGGAATACGCCATCAGGTGGTGTTGGTGCTACATGGCAAGAAGAAATGAAAAAACAGAAATAAAATAACATACCTACCTATTATACGGATTAAGTGAATTTAAAGTGGGAAATTTATAGTTTTTATCATATTTTATTATATTCATTCTATAAAATTCAAAAAGATGACAGAGTGTTGGAAACCCAAAAGGATTTTTCATCACTCTGTCTATTACAAAATATTAATATTGTTGTTGATATTGTCTTATAAGAAGGAATTCATTTAAGATATTACAGGTTCCGTTCTTTGGTTTAGATAGTAAACAGATTGACTTAAAATAGGTTAAAAAAGGCTATGGATTAGAAGCAAATATTTTTGATGGGACATCTTTATTTGATAACTCATATACAAAAAGATTTTCAGAGGTTCTTTCTTTTGTTCTAACCCTTGATTCATCCCTGTTAACGTTGCATTTTCCTACTGATAATGCAGACTACCTTAATGATGAATTTATTAATATTGCTATAAAGTATAATGCATTAAGTATAACAGTGCATGCTAATCAATTCATAAATGTCGTGGAATTTCAGAGCTATAATTTTCTTGATAATAGAAAAAGGATTATAGAGTTCTTTAACATGCTAGATGAAGAAATAAAAGGAACTGATATATATAGGATCAAAAACCTACCCATTATTGGAAACTTGGGCGATGCTTTTGATCTTATATTTATATATCCAAGGGATTTTACTGATTTGGTTAATTTGGAGTTATCTAACGTTGGAATAACATGGGATATATATCATTGGTCTATAACCTATCTTACACGTCTAGGTATTTCTAAATTATTAAGGCAAGAGGAAATTGAATACAAGGATTTTCATAAGTATTTAAGCTTAATGAATCATATTAAACATTTTCATTTCAGTTCTTTTATGCATTTAACGATTCCTTATAGTGAGGTACGTTGCTTTGAGGGGGAGAATCCGGTTAATGAATCTATTGATGAGAGTTTATTACATGAAACTTTATTAAAATTGAAGAACAATAATTTGGATAAAAACATAGGTATTGTATTTGAGGTTCAGAAAACTGATTATATGAATAGAAAGAGGTCATGGGAGACTCTTAATTGGTTTCAAGTAATAGACGCAAATGATTTAGTTATCCTAAGCTCATTATTAATAGCTTATACAGTTTATACAGTAGGGGAAATGATTATGTCACCTGTCCAAATGACATTCGTTGCTAATATAGCTCCAGAACATTTGAGGGGGACTTATATGGGAGCGGCTAATCTTCAATGGATTACAGGTAATGTATTTGGACCACTTCTAGGTGGTGTATTACTGGATCAGCTTTTAGGGCATATGTTATTTACAATCTTAGGTGTGGGTTGTATTATTTCTGGATTTGTTTACTTACTATTAGATAGACTTATTGAGAATAGAGGTAAAGAAATGCCTATAAAACAAACATCATAATTTTAATATTGTTAAGGTGTTGAAGATTAAATTTTATGTTTTAAGAAATAAATAAAGTGCACGTTTATTAATAGTAAACGTGCACTTTATTTATTAGTATTTAAAATTAATTCATATATAGTAATTTTTTAGGTTACGACCTAAGTATATAAAAGTAATATACTGCTTCTTTTAATCAATTACAACTAAACTTCTTGACCTATCAATATGATTAAGTAACATACGATACTCTTCTTCGTACATAGTTACACGTTGTAGAAGGGACTGATTTTCTGCCTCTAAATTTTTTATTTGACCTTGTAAGTTTGTAAATTCATTTGTTTTTTTATAATTTTGTAGAAAGAGAATAATATCATCTAATGTCATAGATAAAGAGTTGGTTTCTTTTTTTTGTTGAGAGGGAGAAATATTGTTTCCCATTTTTCGATTTTGTTTTGCTTGTTTTATTTCCTCTTGGTATTGTTTTCTTACGTATGAATTCCAACGAAATCCACAAGCGGCAGGTGTCCTATTTAGTAGTTTTGCTACTTCTTTGAATGCAGCTAACTGTGTTCCACCGTTACGAATATTCTGGAGTACTGTTGATGCGAGAAGTAAATCGTTATCGTTAGTCCAGGAATCTTGTCTTGAGATTACCACGTTTTGACCTCCTTTACATGCTTTATATTACATATATGCAATTACTTAAAATGATAGAAGTTTAACTTATCTTAAAATAATTAGGAGTAAGTTGATAGAAGTATGTACTATTTAAAATGCGAAATTGCATAAAAAATTAGATTGACTATTTGTTATTAGTGTAACTATAATGGTTACAAATATGCGGCTAAATTAATAGGTTTGATGTTATGAAGTATTTGTATTAATGATGTATAAGCAAATATTAACAAATGAACGGAGTTGGAAATATAAGAAGCTAATATAAAAAAGAATTAAGGCCATATAAAACATTTTATAATCATATATAAATTAAAAGAGGTGCACATTTTGAAAATTTTTAAGGGAATTATAGTTTCTTCAATTGCGTTAACAGCATTTAATGGAGTAGGTGGACTACTTCCAAGTGATAAATCAGAAGTTGCCTATGCAGCTAGTTACAATTATTCAAATAAGCAAATGAATTCTACTGTACATAAGCAAGTTACGAAACAATTAATTTTGAAATTTAAAAATGAGGCAAATTTGCCATATCAAGATGGAATAGAAAAATTCATTAAAGAAGAAAAACAAGACCCTGAATTAATTAGAATTTTAAACGAATACCCAAATGTAACTATAAATCGACTTTTTAGTTCTTTAAACCCTAAAGAAATTAAAAATTTAGGTAGAGAAATAAACGACTCCGAACATATTTCTTCCAATTTGCTAAACTATTATATTGTAGAAAACCAAGGTGATATTGATGTACAAGCCTTACTTGCAAAATTTGAGAAATCATCACTTATTGAAACGGCATATCTACAGGAAGAAGAAACGCCACCTGAAGAGCGTTTATCAAATTTATCTGTTAATCCATATGATGAGCCTAGACTTACAAGGCAAGGTTACCTTGAACCAGCACCATTAGGAATTAATGCACCTTATGCTTGGAGTATAAATGGTGGAGACGGAAAAGGAACAACTTTTGTAGATATGGAGTATGGTTGGTTATTAAGTCATGAAGATTTAGTGAATCAGAAGATAGAATTGATGTCGGGACAGAATAAGAGTGAACACCATGATCATGGTACCTCAGTTTTGGGGATTGTTTCTGCAGAGGATAATAGCATAGGTGGAATTGGGATTGCACCAAAAGCTAAGGTAAAGGTTGTATCTCAGTTTAGAGACAACGGTAAGTATAATACGGCTGATGCTATCTTAAGTGCGGTTAACAATATGCAAGCTGGAGATATTCTTTTACTAGAGGCACAAGCAACTTACGATGGATATGGAGATAAGAACTATTTCCCTGTGGAAGTAAAACCAGACATATTTGATGCAATTCGTATAGGAACAAATAAGGGAATTATTATTATTGAAGCAGGTGCAAACGGTGGAAATGACTTGGATCAATTTAGAGATCGTAATGGTAAACAAGTTTTAAATCGTAATAGTCCTGATTTTAAAGATTCAGGGGCAATTATGGTTGGGGCAGCTTCTGCAAGAGTTCCTCATAAGCGTTCATATTTTTCTAATTATGGTAGTAGAGTGGATGTGTATGGATGGGGGAATGCAGTAGATACAGCAGATGCTAAACCAAGTGAATTTATAACAAATCTATATACATCTAGTTTTGCTGGAACATCTAGTGCATCACCTATTATTGCTGGTGCTGCAGCATCAATTCAAGGAATTGCAAAAAATAATCAGGGGAGAGTATATACACCAAGACAGCTTAGGGATATTTTAAGTGATTCTAGCACTGGAACGAAATCCAATGATCCAACTTCTGATAAAATTGGTGTTTTACCTGACTTAAAAGCCATTTTATCTAAACTTGGTTTTTCACCAAACTTAAGTAATGATTCTTCCATTGTATTTCCTGAGGAACAAGAAATAAAGAAAGAAGATAAGGGAAATGAAGGATCTACTATTACATTTCCAAAAGAAGATTCCGCTAATAGCGAAGGAGACTCTAGCTTTATTTTCCCAGAATAATTGTAGGGATATCTTCTATTTAATATAAAGGAATTTTATATAACTAGTTGAGTATAATACTGGTGAGATAGGCTCTTATGTGTAGTAGCATAAGAGCCTATCTGTTGTACTTTTAACTATATAAGAGGGAAAGTACTTCTTTAGATATTTACCTTGCTTAACAAACCAAACATTACAATGGACATAATGAATTCGTACTTGTGGGTATTTTTATTTGTTAAGTTAATGACGGATCGATGCGGTAGAATCCCTTATTGTGAACTACCCGCCACTTAACGTCCTAGTGGACTGTTTGAAGTGGGGGCTTCTCAGTTAGTCGTTACTTTAATAACTAACGAATTCGTCCTAAGACAACCGAGCTAACTCCCTCGTTCCAAGGGTTATTTTATTGCTATCTATGCTAACGCTAACAGGCGTATTGCTTCATTTTTGATATTGATAGCTGCGTTATAATCTCTATCGAGATTTACACCACATATACAAGAATAGACTCGCTCAGACAATGACATATTTTTCACATTTCCACAACTGCTACATGTTTTTGTGGAAGGAAACCATTTGTCTGTTTTCACAAGTTGTTTGCCTTGTTCGTGTAGTTTATAAGCTAAAAAAGAAGTGAACATACCCCAACCATTGTCAGCGACACTTTTTCCAAAATGAAGTGATTGCGACATTCCTTTCATATTTAGATCTTCAATAGCTACAACATCAAAATGAGTAGCTAACTCTTTAGATTTATGATGAAGGAAGTTCTTACGTTGGTTCGCTACTTTTTCATGTAACTTTGCTACACCGATACGTTGTTTATTTCAACGAATAGAACCTTTTGTTCTTCTTGATAATACTCGTTGTGCCTTTGCTAATCAGTCTAACACTTCACGATAGAACTTAGGATAATTGGCTCTCTCATCCTCAGAATTGACGTATAATCGATCCATCGCAAAGTCTAATCCAACAACTGTTTCTACTTTTTTTGTAAAATCTCTTTTTCGTATTCAGTCAAGATAGACACATAATATTTACCCGTAGGTGTCATAGAAATCGTACATGACTTGATTACATGGTCTTGTGGTATTTCTCTATGCTGTTTGATACGTACCATTTTCAGTTTTGGCAATTTGATATGACCGTTAAGCAACATAATATTTCCGTACCTGGCAATAATAAGTTAATAGAAAATGATGAATGTAGTGATATTGTATAGAATTATACAATTAAGAAAAGAAGAATGATTTTGTACGATTCATATTTAATGCTAATCAGTGGTAATTAATGCGTTCTAATAATTAGATAGAAGAAAGGGCTTATGTTAAAGATTGCTTAAAGATAAGTTCTTTCTTTTTTATTATTTCATTCTTTAGTTTGACACTTGTGTTAATATCCTCATCATGATGTGTAAGACTAGAAGGACAGTCACATTTAAGGAGGTTTAGATTTTTAATGTCTTTGTTTTGATATCGACAACAATAACATAATTGGTTTAAAGCAAATGTAGATACGACACTAACTTGTATGCCGTATCATTTTGCTTTGCTCTGTATTCCAACATGGTCCGAAACTATAATCCTTCATGGAGTAGTTGGGCAATGAATTGGCTTCGGGCAAGAGATGATAGGAGGTGTCACTTTACCTATAAGTTTGCCGCAATTGGAAGCATAAACTTGTCGGAATGCGCTTATTTTAGAAGATATTTATCTAATTGTTCAAATAAAATGGAAGCATAACTTTGCCGTGGATTAATTATTAACCCATAAACTTGCCTTAAATTTTAATAAGAAGCATAAAGTTAACAAGAATTAAGGTATTTTGATGCTAAAAAAACCTATTAATAAAAACTTAACTGGAATATGAAACTAACAGTACTTGAATTCCGTACGTTAAAGCTAATTCTGTAAATAAAAAGTCGATTTCCTGTACATTAAGAAATCGACTTTTTAATGAGTAATTTAATGTCTTTATTAGAAATGAGCTTGATTAAATTAAAGCCAAAATATCTTTTGGGGTATTTAATATATAATCAGCTTTTTCAAAACCTTCTTTTGTCTTTGAGCCCCATAAAGCGAGTGCAAATTTAACACCAGCACTTTTCGCGCATTGCATATCGTATATAGAGTCTCCGATGTATACTGCCTCATTATTAGGGACATCTAATTGTTTCAAACAAGCTAATAATGGTTCAGGGTGTGGTTTGTGTTTATCCGTATCACACGCACAAATTGTATGTTCAAAACGACCGCTTAGACCAAATGGTTCGAACTCATCTATTAATTCTTGCTTAGTTTTTGATGTAACAATACCAAGCTTTAATTTACTAAGGGATAACTTTTTAATAATGCTTTCTAATTCTTCAAACACGGAGACTTCATGAGAAAAATCTAGTACAGATTTGGCCCATTTCGGATGAATAACGTCTATATTTTGTACATTTAATTTTTTTAAGGTTTCTTTTCCAGGAATCCCTAATGCAAATCTTAGATCCTGTAACGGATAATCTTTCTTTAGTTCTTCTTTTAAAACTTTTTGTAAGGATTTTAGTATTGCTTTTTCTGTGTCTAAAATTGTGCCGTCTACGTCAAAAACAAGAGATGTAATCAAAATAAACCCTCCCTATTTTTTAAACTTCACTCGCAATTACTACTTCAACACCGTTTTCTTTTAAAGTGTTATATAAATCATCAGACATAACTTGATTTGTAATGAAAGTGTCTATAGATTCAAGCATTAAACCCTTATAATTTCGACGCTGATTCCATTTAGTGTGATCTGCCACTAAAATAACTTGATCAGCATGTTTTATTAATTCACGCTTGAAATAAATATCTTCTTCAAAACCATAGTATATCCCGTCTTCTGTAATACCGGCGGTTCCAATAAACACCTTGTCAAAGTGATAATCTTTGAGTTTTTCAGTGGTAGAAGTCCCTGTAGTATGTCGAGAAACCTTATTTAAAGTTCCTCCCAAAAGGTGAATAGTCGTATCTTCAGATTGAGCTAACATATAAGCAGTATCAATTGAATTCGTCACAATAGTTACTTTCTTTGATTGCAAATGTTGCGCTACAAAGTTGACTGTTGTTGAAACGTCTAAATAAATCATGTCATTGTTTGCAATTATATTTGCAGCCTTCATTCCAATCAATTTTTTTGTTTCTAATTGAGTCTGTGATCGCTTTTGGTACGTATCAATTTTCTTATGAAAAGTAGCTAAAGCCACTCCACCATAAGTTCTAACTATTCTTTTATTTTTTGAAAGTTTTACTATATCTCTTCTTGCAGTATCTCGTGAGATATGAAACATTTCACACATTTGTTTTATATTCATGGTTTTATGTGTTTCTAAATAATTAAAGACTCGTATCAATCGTTCTTCTTGATTCATAAGTAACCTCCATAATGATACATTAAGTTAAAATAAGTTAATTTTTCAAGTGGGTTTAAGTTATTTAATGCATAAAAACTCTATAATTAAGTTATTTTAAGTAAAATTGGTGAAATTTCATTTTTAATGTCTTTATAATTTTAAGCGATTTTGTGAGTGATTTAAAATTTTATCGTTGGAAGCATAAATTTGCCACTAAGAAAAAGAACCATAATTTTGCCAAAGTGGCAAGGTTATGGTCTAAATCACAGGAGGTCATTTTAATTGTTTGAAAGATGATTAAGTGTTAATTAATGAAGAGAGTGTTTTAATTTTCTTAATGTATTATAATACGTAGCTGAAAAGGTTATATAATGGTTATGATATAATAAAATTCAAGTACAATAAGGGGGATTAATTAAATGATTTTTCAAAGCATGATAACAGCTTTTATAGAAATATTACAAGAGACGGTGAATCCCTATTGGATAATTGTGTTTGGATCAACGGCTGAGAATAGAGAACGAGAAGATAGCGATATTGATATAGCTTATTTAAGTGACACAACTTTAGGGAATTATGAACGTTTTTTATTAGCACAGGAGTTAGCTAACATTGTTCATAGAGATGTTGATTTGGTTGATTTATCCGAAGTTTCTACAGTTTTTCAAGCTCAGATTATACATACAGGAAAGACAATATTTTGTTCTGATGAAGAACGGAAAATCATTTTTGAAATGAAAACTTTAAAAATGTATTCAAAATTGAATGAGGAACGCAAGATAGTATTCGATGACATAAAGAAAAGAGGTTCAATATATGAAGAATGAAGTTATTTTAAATAAAATTTCCACAATAGAGCGTTGTATAAAAAGAATCCAAGACGTGTATGGAAATGACCCTGAAAATTTGGAAGATTACACAAAGCAAGATTCAATAATCTTGAACATACAAAGAGCTTGTGAAGCGAGTATTGATTTAGCGATGTATATTGTTGCTAGGAAGAAATTAGGATTACCTCAATCGAGCCGAGAAGCATATGATTTGCTAGTTACAGCAAGTTTGCTTAATAAAGAGCTAGCAAGCAAGTTAAAAGCAATGGTTGGGTTTCAAAATATCGCTATTCACGACTATCAAAGTATAAATTTAGATTTTGTACATCAAATTATTGAGAAATATTTAAATGACTTCAAATTATTTACAAAGAAAGTTTTGGAGATATTGGAATTATAGAGAAATAGGTCTTAGGGTCATGACTATATAGTTGACAATCACACCTCTAAAGAGACCGGCTGACTAATATCAGTGGGATTCTTGTTATCAAAGGCCAAAGTCCATTTCTGGTATCGCTGACGTGCAAGAATGCGGTGTGATATCACCACTCTCACAACAGAACATATAGGTTCGTGGGCTTTCCCGTATTGTAAATTCTGTAAAACGAGAGTAATAGGGCGCTATAAATTGTGACGGAACATAACAACATACTAAATTTATAAATAGTAGAGCGTAATTAAATAGATGTATTATAGAAAGATACTTTCTTGAGAGTGTCTTTTTTAAATTTATTTTTTTGTATTCAATACAAGCCTTTTGTTGATCATTTCAATGTATATTTTGGATATTATGCAAAAATGTATTTTTAGTAATTAAATGTGATAATAAGTACTAAGATTAAGAAAATAGAGACTATGATTTGAATAAAGCAAAGATTAGTATAAATTTATAGAATTTAAAGATTAAAACGGTTTTTGGATTAAGAAAACACATTTAAATACTGAGGAGTATTCATCCTATGTTAAATGTATTTATTACGTATTATTATCTTTAGCAATATACTGAAGGGAAAATAAATCCGAAATAATTGAATTTAGAATATTGAGGGGAATATAAGAATCTTAATGTATTATTGTATAAATAAAATAAAAGAAATCGAATATTCAAAAAAGTTTTTAGAAAATTTAAAATATTTTTAATTATATTCGGTTATGTTATGTTGTAGATATCAAAATTACTAATATAGAGGAGATGGAAAAATAATTAAAAATCTTTATTGGATTTTATTTTAATTAGTATTTGAGATGACTTATCAAATGGAATCTCAAATAAAAACAACTACGACATAAGGAGAATCACGTTGAATAGACAACCTTGAATTTTAACTAAGTTCTAAAAACAGAAACAATTTAGTAAGGTTTATTTATCTGAAAATTCAATCTGTATAACGAGAATTAGACGTTGAGAACACTTCCTTTTAGTGAAATAAAACATTCTTTAAAAGTAAAAAATCTAATTTCACACTATATCAAGGCTTCTATTTTTATTGTTTTAAAAGAATATATTCCGATTAGATATAGCTAATCGGAATATATCCAATGTATAAAAGTCTGTTATAAAAAATTTAGTTTGCTATCTTTAAATAAGTTCATATTAGATATCTTTTAAATTAGGAGTATGTGCAATGAAACCTTTATTTGATATTGTAATTTGTGATTTAGATGGTACTCTGCTAAGAAACAATAAGAAACTTAGTACTAGAACAATTGAAATCATACAACATTTGAATAAGAACAAAATACCTCTCATTCTTGCAACTGCTAGGGCCCCGAGGGACATAGAAATATATTTAGATACTTTATCAATTGAGACACCTAGTATTTGTTATAATGGAGCACTAATTTTTGAAAGAAGAAATAATAAGGTTCTTTCAACTAATATGATTGATGCGTTAATAGTCGGAAAATTATTCGAAGTTTTAAAGGCAGGAAAATATATAGATAATTATTTAGCGGAAAAAAACAATCAATTTTGGGTTGAAACAATTGATGATGATGTCCAAGGATGGATTAATATGGGATGTCCACCACATGCAATAGGATATCCCTCAGATTTTGTGGAAGACCATTTATCCAAATTGCTAGTTCGAGGAAATCTCGCTAAAATAATTAGAATTTTAGAAGAACAATTCAAAGATCAATTAATCTATACATTTTCAGACTCTAGAAGAGTGTGGATGGAAATTTTGTGTAAAAATGCAGGGAAAGCAGCTTCCGTAAAATGGATAGCACGTCACTATAATGTACCACTTTCAAAAATAGTAGCTTTTGGAGATGCGGAAAATGATATTGAAATGTTGGAACTGGCTGGTTTAGGCGTTGCAATGGGAAATTCTGAAGAGCATGTTAAACTCAAAGCAAATCGAGTTGCTCCAACAAATGAAGATGATGGGGTTGCGTTTATCTTGGAAGAGCTTTTTTATTAAAAAGCCAAAATTAGAGGCGGCGAAAGGTGGATTTATATGATAAAGAACGGTTTGTTATATACATGTGGTAAATCGAAGTCTATGTATTATACGGAGGAAGATGAATTACTTATCATGCATTTTTTGGATAGTGTATCCTCTTATACACAAAATAAAAATGCTCGAATTATAGGAACTGGCATATTAAGATGTGAGTTTTCATCCCGTATTTTTGAAATGTTGCATAAAAAAGGGATGCCAAATCATTATATTTCAAATTTAGGAAATGGAAGAATGAAAGTAAATAATTTAGATATGATTAAATTAGAAGTAATTCCAAGAAATATTGCTGCTGGCTCCATTGTGAGAAATTTTCCTATTCAACATGGACAAGTTTTTGATCCACCAATCTTAAAGCTTGATTTGAAGTATGCAAATGATCCAATGCTGAATTCAGATTATATTCTTGCAATGGGGGTTGCTACTAAGAAAGAGCTAGCTGTTATAAGAGATTTAGCATTTGAATTAAATTCAATTTTAAAGGAATTTTTTATTGAACGGGGAGTTAAGCTAGTTGATTTTAAATTTGAGATTGGTAGGGATTCAAGAGGGGACTTGATGATAGGAGATGAGATTTCACCGGACGGTATGCGTTTATGGGATATAGAAACAAACAAATCTTTAGATAAAGATGTTTTTCGCTATAACAAGGGGGATTTAATAGATGCGTATGAAGAAGTGTTAAAACGTATAATGCCCTTAGAAAGTATGAATCAATAAGATGAATAAGCTAGATGAAGTATTTATTAGATATTCAGCTGATACAGCTAGCTTTGAATTGAATCCACAAAGGTCACCTGTTTGTTATGTAAATCCAGGACAAGAATTTATGCTTGAGACAATGAATGCATTCTCTCAAGAAACTGATAGTGAAGAAGAATTAAATGATGTAATTGAAAAAGGGAAACATCATCCTTTTACAGGACCAGTCTATATTAATGGAGCTTTACCAGGAATGACAATGGCTGTAACAATTAAAAATATTAACTTAGCGAGCTATGTATATACATGTATCTCACGCTCCTCAGGTGTGCTAAAAGGATATTTTGAAGGGCGTAACTATAAAAGGATGAGAATCGAGAAAAATCAAATAGATTTTGAGGGCGTTAAACTAAGCGTTATCCCTAGTTTAGGAGGGATAGGATTAGCGGATCCTTTAAATACAAGAAACGGTGCAACTTGTAAATATGGTGGGAATTTGGATATTCGATGGTTAGTGGAAGGAACCAAAGTGTATTTGCCGATAGCTATTGAAGGTGGGTTATTATATGCCGGGGATTTACACGCTTTACAAGGAAATGGTGAGCCTTCAGGTATTGCATTAGAAGCGTCAGGAACTTTAAATTTAACAGTAAATTTATTTGAAGCTGAAATTCCTACACCTATTTTAGAAGTAGAACAAGGAATTATAGTAATTGGATTTGGTGAGGCCTTTGAAGAAGCTGTAAAAATGGCAGTAGATATAGCTTCAAATATTTTAGCTAAGGCACATTGTATAAAAAAAGTGGATGCATATATGTTACTAGGGAGCATATCAGATATTATTATTGGGCATTTGACAGGAAGAATCAAGAATGTAGGGGTGTTAGTTCCTCATGATATTTTACATCTAGAAAATGTGATAGGAAAAGAAATATAGAAAATAAAATGAAAATTCGTTACATGTAAGTATAAGATTTTCTAGAAAGTGAGGAATTACTTTGCCATTTTATAATGAGCTTTTAACAATTGCGCTTTCAAAGGGACGATTATTATCTGAAACTTTGAGGGTTTTGCAATCAAAGGGGATAGAAATTTCTGATTATTCAATCGATTCTCGGAAGTTATGTTTTGAAATAAATGAAAAGAAATTACGTTTTATTCTAGTAAAACCAGTAGATGTTTTACTGTGGATAGAGAAAGGGTTTGCTGATTTAGGGATTGTAGGAAACGATTTGTTGTTAGAAAAGGGGAAAGATTTTGTAGAACTTTTTGATTTAGGGATTGGAAAGTGTAAAATTTGTATTTGTGTAAAACCTGGGGTAAATATTAAGGATGTAAAATCTGTAGCCAGTAAATATCCTAACATTACAAAAAAATTTTTTGATAAGCAAGATCAGGATATAGATATAATACATTTAAACAGTTCAGTTGAGGTAGCTCCAATGTTAAATATAGCTGATTGTATTGTAGAAATAGTACAGTCGGGCAAGACACTTGCAGAAAATGGATTAATGATTTATGACACAATTGAGGAAATTTCTACAAAAATTATAAAAAAACAAAAATATTCGTATGAAAAGGAAGTACAAATTAATGAATTTCTAACAAATCTCAAAAATGATTCATATAAAAATAAAATATCATTTAGTGTATAGGATTAATATTTTTACTAAATGGGTGGTGTTTTTCGATGAAAGTGATAGTGATAACAGGAACAAATCGAGGACTTGGCTATGGAATTGCAAAATCTTTTGCGGATAAAGGGCATAAAGTAATTGGATTAAATCGAACGTTATGTAAAGAATCATGGCTAGAAGAAATTCAATGTGACATTACTAAAAGAAATGAGATTGAAAAAGCAATTAATCAAATAATTAAGCACTTTGGTCAAATAGATATTATAGTTAATAATGCAGGGATAAGAAGATTTGACAAGATCACAAAGATGACTGAACAGGATTGGCAAGATAGTATAACTACTAATCTTTCAGCACCATTATGGTTAATTCAATATACAGCAAAATGGTTAAAACAAACCAATGGGCTTATTGTTTTTGTTGGAAGCCATGCGAGTGAATACTATTTTGAACAAGGAGTTGCTTATTCAAGTACAAAATCAGCTCTCCGTGCAATGGCTGAGACAGCCATTCAGGATTTAAGACATGAGGGGATACGTGTTAGTTATTTATCTTTAGGAGCAATTGCTAATAGGCCTATGGAAAATGATGAGTGGAAAATGTTGCCTAGTGATATAGGACAATTGGTTGTTGCACTTGCAGAATTACCGTTAAGGGTTGTACCTGCATTTGTAGAAGTTAGGCCATTAAATCCAAATAAATCACCAATTTCGGGTTTGGAACGATTACAATATATATAAATTTTCAATAAATATTTAAATCCCCCACTTTTGTTGTCTGCAAAAGTGGGGGATTGTTCTTCTATTTATATTATCGTTAAAAATAATAAACCTTTAGAGAGGGGATATTATGAATTTATATAAGGATAAAATGAAGTTAAAGTTATTGCTCTTTTATTTTGCCTTTTACGGTGCATTTGGTACTTTTTATCCAATGATTTCACTATTTTTCCTAGAGAAAAATTTAACTGCTTTTGAAATAGGACAAATAATATCAATTGGTTTAATGATAAATATTATTGTTCAGCCGATTTGGGGAATAGTTTGTGATAGATTTAATTTAAGTAAAGTTGTTTTAAAAATTAGTCTAATTTTCACCTCTATCTTTTGTATACTTCTGTGGTTTAAAAACGATTTTTTATATGTGTTAATTATGTTTAGTTGCTTAACTATTTTTAATGTAGCTGTAACGCCTATAATTGATAGTATTACTCTAGAATATATTGAGCATTCAAGAGAATTTGGTTTTATAAGAGCTTGGGGATCTATGGGGTATGCTATTTTATGTTGGTTAAGTAGCTTATTAACTAACTATTTTGGTGTACACGCCATTCTTTACTGTTACTCATTACTTATGATAAGTTGCTTATTGATATCAAATAATATCTCTATATCACAAGTTAAAGAGACTCAAAAGAAAGCTTTAAAAACTGATTTAAAAAGAATATTTTCTCAATATGGATTTATTATTTTTACATTGGCAGCAATTCTTATTTTTGGGACACATCAAGCAAATGCTACATATTATGCCATTCTTTATAAAGAGCTAGGTGGAGGAGTAGTGGGAGTAGGAATTTCATTTTTTTTAGTTGCTGGGTTTGAAGTTCCGGCAATGTTTTTATCAAATCTTTTAACTAAAAAATTTGGGTTAAGTTTTTTACTTATATTATCAGGAATACTTGTATCTATCAGGTGGTTTTTTTATAGTTTACAACCTAGTATTGTTTTTGTACTAATCCTATTAGTATTAAATGGCTTAATAATCGGTCTATTTATTGTCTTATGTACACAATTTGTTAATGAGTCTACACCTCATGATGTTCAAGTGACCGCTCATTCATTATTTTGGGCGTTTGCAAATGGATTAGGTAGTATGCTTTTTACTTATTTAGGAGGTTTAACAATAGAGAGTTCCAATATATTCAAGGCTTATCATTATTTTGGACTTTTTTCCTTTGGAGGAGTAATTCTAACTATCATCGCCACTGTATTATTAAAAAAAGTTACGAAGGAATCTACCCATAGTATTACTTGACACTCCCAACTCTAAAGGCGGAGTATAGTCCTGCGTAGGCTTTTCCATATCGTAAATTCTGTGAAAAATCGGTATTTCATATAACTAATTTATTTTATATAAAGTTAGGGAGAGTGTATATCTTATTAAACGTTGTAGGCTAGATGGAATTTTATCCAAGTCCAGCCTACAAATTTTTAAAATATTGATTTTAACGTCATGTAACAAGTTTGCTTTAAATAATATATTTTAATGCTAATCTTCAATAAACTCAAAAAAACCGGGGGCATTAAAGTTTTTAATCATATCATACTTCTCAAACATTTTAATTGTTATTTCTTGCTCTAAATCTTCTCTTTCTTGTATAGGGGTATTCTGTAAACTTTTTCTTATTTTAGATGAGAATAATACTAAAATTTGTTCAAAGTTCTCAATATTAGTTTGTGTTTCATTAAGTATATTTTTCATGATTTTTCCCTTTCAATTTTATAGTATTCCCATAATTTCTTTTAATTTAGTAATTGCCCTTTTATGGTGATAACAAATAACTTGTTCGGATTCTTTTAATATTTTTGCTGCCTCATTATTTTTGTAATTATATATATATATTAAATTTAAAATGGTGAGTTGTTTATTAGACAATGAATTTAATGCTTTAAATAAATTCGTATCAGAAACATGATCTCTAATATCTAGCTGAATACGTTCATATCCTAAATCGGTTAAATCTGTTTTAGAAGAAATTAGTGTATTATATCTTAAACTCTTATCCAATTCCTCTGTAGAATCATCAAGTTTTAATAAGAATCTTTTTTTATTAAGGGATATTTTTCTATCGAAATCTATAGAGTAATAATGGATAAGTTTATTAATATAGTTAATAATTTTTATTTGTCTAAAATGTCTTTTAAATGCAATGTCCAAATTTTCTCTATTTGATAAATTTGGATTTTTAACTGCTTCTTCAAATAAAGCATAATTGTCAGGGTTTTCAAGAAAACATTTTACAATAGGTTCATTTAATTTTTTATAATATTTAATTTGGAATTTGTGAATTGAATTATTTATCATAAGAACTCCCTCCTTATTCATAAAAAGAGAAATTAACAATCAAAATATCAAAATTTTTACATAAAAAATAGAACTTATGTTCTTATTATATCTGTTTTGTGCTTTTTATAAAAGGTATAAATCTATGAATTGTTTAAAAATAATGATTTTTGAAATGAGAAAGTTTAATTTTGTAGTTTTGGAAGTATCACGTGTATCTTAGGATAAATAGAAAAAATTTATTTTTTAATAATACGAATTAAAATCGTTGGCTGTTATAAAAAATAATTACTTTTATATCATATTTCGAGTATAGAGATGACATTTTTTGTATCAGTAGCCATTAAGTTATAAAAAGACATAAAAAGAAGTTGTCAACAAAGTAGCTAGTTAACTACTTTGCTGACAACTTGATATACGCATTTTATAGATTATATCTTTTATTATAATGCTCAATGAAAGATTTTAGAAGTTGGACAGTTACTACTATATCTTTTGGATCAACCATTTCAAAGGCTGTATGAGTATAGCGGGTAGGAATACCAATTAAAGCAGATGGAATTCCGTTCTTGTAAAATTCTAGACCATCAGATCCATAGTGATGATAGGTAGCTCGTTGGAAAGGAAGTTTATTTTCTAAAGCTATTTTTTCTAAGGAGTCTAGTAAATTTTCATCATAATTAATGAATCCATCTTTATAAACTAAACTTGGGCCTGCTCCTAATTTAGTTGGGTATTCTTCATTACTAATGGTAGGAATATCGCCTACTAGTCCGACATCTAGGGGTATTGCTAAATCAAATTTCATATCTTTTCCAAGTGAATGCGCTCCATATGCACCATTTTCTTCACTCACTGTAGCACCAAACCATAATTCATAGTTTAATTTTTTTACATCTATTTCATTTAATAAAAGATCCATGACATGAAGACCAACACGATCATCCATAGCTTTTCCTACATATCGGGATCCTACTCTTTTTAAGTCGCGATGCCATACTACATTTGCCCCCACTTGAACACCTAAACTTTCTGCTTCTTCTTTACTATTCACACCAATATCTACATAAAAACTATTAAAGGTTAGAGGTTTATTAATTAGATCAGTTGTTAGCACATGTCCACTAGGAGCTGCGAAAATTCCAGTAGCTACCACTTTATTTTTTACAAGAATCTGTGCTTCTTGACCAACCATATATAAATGACCTGGTGATGTTCGGTGGAATTCTTGAGCAGGATCTAATAATAAAAAACCTTCAGGTGTAATATATCTAATTACAAAACCAATCTCGTCCATGTGTGCCTGAATAAGTAATTTAGGACCTTTTCCTCCGACTTTAAATAAAAGATTTCCGATACGGTCTTCAAAAACTTCTATTGATTTTTTTTTCCAACGATCTACTAGCCATTGACGCACGAGATATTCTCTGCCTACAGGACCAGGAATAGTAGATAAATCTTTTAAAGAATTGTACATCATAGTTTCATGATTATTCATATTAAATCTTCCTCTCTAAGTTAATTATGAACGCGTTCATATACTTAAAGAGGAATTGAGTAGAGAATAATCAAAAAAGTTTATTGTTTATTTAAAAACCGGAAATTTTTTTACTTAGGGGGCGGAGTCTAATTTAAACATTCTATCAAGACGTAAGGAGGAAGTTGTATCATGAAAGATGTAAAATTATATATGAGATACTATAAAAGATCGAAAGTAGCAATGAGATAATTCGAGAAAAATAAATAATAATACTTATTATTTCAATAAAATAGTATTTGTTTAGTTTTTTTAAAAGGTAGAATGGACAGTATTAACAATTCATTCAGAATAAACGGAAAATTGTATTTTTTTGTTTACTTATATTGGATATTGTGCTAATATTATTTATAGTCGGGGTGGCGGAACGGTAAACGCAGTTTTATTTAAATAAAACGAGCTAAATGCTCTTGAGGGTTCAACTCCCTCCCTCGACATATAAAGTATTCAAAAGCAAAAAATAGAATATAAATAGTAACATATCTAACCCAATAGTAATGAGATGTAAAGTTTTTCTTTACATCTCATTACTATTTTTTTATTTTGAAGGGCAAATAGGTTTAGAGTTATAAGGTAAGCATTATTTTCAGTAATGATTTTCAGATCAAACGGGAATTTTAATGGGATTTAAAATCCTGTTGATTCCAATAATTGTAATATGGTATATTACACATAATGTTAAAAAATTGAATTTTTAAAAAAATTTTTATAAAATGTAAAATATTGAAATTTTTTTATTTGTGTATTAGCATTATGAATAATCAAGATGAGGTAATAAATGCATAGTTTCAATGCAGCTAAAAAAATAATTACTCTAAAACCCATTCTAAAACCCATTCTAAAACCCATTCTAAAACCCATTCTAAAACCCATTCTAAAACCCATTCTAAAACCCATTCTAAAACCCATTCTAAAACCCATTCTAAAACCTATTCTAAAACCCCACTCTAAAAGCACTCTCACATCTTGATATCCAATAGAACTGTAAGGAATATAATAAAAGTCGAAATTCAAGACATAGTAAATGTTGTAGTTACATAAAAAATTTTCTATCAAAATAGCAACTATGAAATAAACATATAAACAATAAAATTTATATTAGATGAGATAGGAGTGAATATTAAGTGAAAAAAAGGATTCTTATTACTGGAGCAAGAGGAGTTTTAGGGAAGGAGCTAATGAAATCTTTAAACCAAAAATACGATGTTTATGGTATTGATATTGCACCCTGTGATAATGAAAATATTTCACAGGTCGATATAAGGCATTACGGAGATGTCTATAGGGCTTTGGATGGAATTGATTATGTAATACATGCTGCGTCTCTTCATGGAATAGATCTTAATAGTAGATCAAGACTTGATTTTATTGAATCAAACGTAGTAGGTACGGCTAATCTTTTAGAAGCCTCATCATTTTATAAAATAGAAAAATTTATTTACATAAGCAGTACATCTGTTTATGGAAGTTCTAAAGATAATAGAAGTAACGCAGCATGGTATGTGCATGAGGAGCTCCCTGTTAATCCGGTTGATATTTATGATTTAACAAAACTACAGGGTGAAGAATTATGTAAACATTATACCAAAGCCTATGGTTTACCTACTTTAATCTTTAGAGCTGCCAAGTTTTATGAAGGGCCGGATCCAGTAGAAAACTATGTTCAAAGATTATATAAAGGTACTGACGTCAGAGATTTGGCACAAGCAATAGAATTAGGATTAGAAAAATCAGAATTAAAAGCTGATATATTTAATATTGCAGCCCAAACTCCTTTTCAATATGAGGATGTACAGGATTTAATGAGTCACCCAGAAAAAGTTATCTGGAATTTATTCCCGGAGATGAAGAGAATTTTTGAAGATAATAATTGGAAAATTCCTAATTCTATAAAAAAAGTATATTGTATTGATAAAGCAGTGAAAGAATTGGGATATAAACCGAATCATAATTTTGAAGAAATTTTACAATTAATAAATAAAAAACAGGGGGCGTTAAAATGAATAAGCTAGCTATTTCTGGAGGGGAAGCAGTAGTATCGTTACCATATAACAAAGTATGGCCACCAATTGGTCATGAAGAAATTGAAGCCTGCATTAGATTAATTGCTCGACGTGAATTATCTTATTATGGTCGCGAAGGAGAAGTGAAAGATTTAGAAGATAAATTTACAGAGTATCATCAGACCAAATATGCAATTGCTACTGGCACAGGAACTTCATCTCTTCATTCGGCATTTTTTGCTGTTGGTGTAGGACCTGGAGATGAGGTCATTGTTCCAACATATACCTTTTTGGCAACAGTAACACCAATCTTTCAGTGCTATGCTAAACCAGTCCTATGTGATTGTGAACCAGATACAGGAAACATTGATCCTGAGAAAATTAAACTACTTATTACGGATAAAACAAAAGCAATAGTACTTACACATATGTGGGGACATCCATGTGATATGGATAAAATTTTAGATATTTGCAAGGAACATAATATTTTCTTAATTGAAGATTGTTCCCATGCACATGGTGCTACTTACAATGGGAAGAAAGTGGGATCAATTGGTGATGTTGGATGTTTTAGTTTACAAACAAATAAAATTATATCAGCTGGAACTGGTGGGATTTTGATTACAAATAACCAAGAAATTTATGAGAGAGCTACTTTACTAGGGCATTTTAGGGTGCGTTCTCAACAATGTGTAGAGTCCGAAAAGTATGCAAAATATGCAAAGACAGGATTTGGAATGAACTATAGAATGCATCCACTCGGTGCTGCGATGGCTAGTAGACAGATGGATGATTTAGATAGAAGGATTGAAGAGCGTAATAAAAACTTAAACTATTTAACAGATTTACTAAAGGAAATTCCAGGAATCAATCCGCCGATTACAAGAGAGAATGTAACAAGGGGTGCCTATTATGGTTACAAACCTCATTATAAATCTGAGGAATTGAATAATTTACCACTCGAGGCATATGTGGCCGCTCTTCAAGCCGAAGGAGTGGATGTACACTTACCAGGATCCAAACCCCTGCATTTAAGCCCAATATTCCAAGAAGGAGGGGCAAGGGATTTATATTCATTTAATGGAAACACATATTATGATATGAATCTAAATTATAAACGGGGAGATTTCCCAGTTGCAGAAAAATTCCAAGGCACGAGTTTAAGCATGCCAACATTCACAGGCGAACCAGATCTTTTAATTGAACAATATGCATTTGCATTTAGAAAAATTGCTAATAATGTTGAAGAGGTGGCGAGTTGGTGGGAAAAGAAAAGTAAAGTGGAAGCAAGAGTTTAACGATATATTAGGTGGAATTTGTTACTATACGTAATCTATTGATGATGTAATTGATTGAGAATAATAATATACTTTTCTATTATTCTCAATCTACTTCAACTATATTTCAATTGGAGAGAATAAAATATTATGAATATAAAGTTGAACTATAATATCTATTTGTTGATAATTGGAAACTTTATATCGCAGATGGGAACAATTATCTATAATATTGCAATATCTTGGTGGTTAATAAAATTAACAGGTTCAGCTGAATATATAAGTTATGTATTGGCTGCGTCACTTATTCCTGCGGTTTTCTTGGGTCCAATAAGTGGTGCTCTAGTAGACCGAATAAATAAGAAAGCAACCCTTATATGGACGGATGTTATAAGTGGTTGTTTAACGATTGGAATTGGAATCATGGTTTATCTAAATTTTTTTAATATATGGCTTCTTATAATATTTAGTTTTTTATTAGGAGTTAATATAACTTTATTTAAACCTACGGCACGTTCAATTATGCCTGTGATTGCAAGTAAAGAGGAATTATTAAAGGCGAACTCGTCGTTATCAAGTTCAAGTGCTATGACAAAAATTTTAGGGCCATTTATTGGAGGAGTTATACTAGCTGTACCTTACTTAGGAGTTACAGGAGCTTTCATAATAAATGGTTTTTCATTTATCATCTCAGCCATCTGTGAAATGTTTATAAAATATAATCATATAAAATTAGAAAGCAAATCTGTGAGTTTATTAAAGGATATCAAAGTAGGTATTCAATATACTTTTAGCAACCCGTTTATTCGAGATTTATTACTAGTTGGATTTATGGTTAATATTTTTCTAGGTTCATTATATATACTTCTTCCTTTGTATATAAATAATTTTTTACATGAATCTAGTCAATTATATTCTTATTTGTTAACAAGTGAGGCTATAGGTGGGATGCTAATTGGTCTTATATTAGCTAAAGCAAACCTAGGAGCAAGCTATAAAAACTTATCATGGTCGATTATATTAATAGGAGTATCTCTCACTTTAATGTCTGTCTTTACTGATAAATTAATATTGCTTTTTGCGATGTGTTTAGTAGGTTTCTTTCAAGTTGCATTAGATACACTATTTTTTTCGTATATACAAATTAATGTGGATAAGGAAAAATTGGGGCGCGTTTTTTCAATTGTATTTATGCTCAGCACATTAGCATTGCAAATTTCCTATGTAATCTTTGGATTTTTAGGGATATATATACTTGAGTATGCTTTTATACTTTTGGGGGTTTGTATTGTGTTATGTAGTACGCCTTTAATGATACAAATTCTAAAAGGAAGAAAAGAAAACAAAGTAAATCATAGTTTGTAATATTATAAAAATATTTTTTTATAAATGCACATAAATAAAAAATATTTGTGGAGGTGAATGTAGTAATGAGTTACACTTTGCCGTTAGCGTGTATTATTTTTGAAGAGGATTTGATTTCCCAAAAGGTAATAAAAAAACTTAAAAACACTAAAACAATTTTAATTAAACACAGAAAAGATGAGGAGATTGATAGGGTTTTTAATCAATTTGAATATGTAGCTATGGTACATAGTGGTTTGAAAATAGATAATCGATTTGTTATGGATTTAGTTTGGAAATCTATAAAAACAAATACTAAAATTGGTTTTATTGTGCATCCTAACTTAGAAAAGCTAAATCTAGCAGTATTAAATCAATTATCTACAAATTCAAGACACGCTATACTTAATCATTGTAAATCTGTAAATCTTCAGATAGATGAAGATAATTTTTGGTATGGATCAGGGAAGCATGCGAGTATAACAAATTTGTTTGAATGGGTTAATAGGGGAGAAGTACCAAGTGTTGTATCATTATTATCACACTCAAGGGAAGATCTTATTTATGCAGTAGACGGAATGTTGTGTTCCAAGGGACAAAAAATAGAGACTAATAATCCAATCCCTTGCTGCTATGCCACCGGATATTGTTATAGGAAAGATCTCCCTTCGTTTGATATTTCGAAATTAAAAGCAAACTTAATTATTCTTAATGGTTGTACAAACTTTAAAATAGGAGCGGATGTATATCATCCAGAAACTACGCTTATAGGTAAAATGTTAGAAGGAGGAGTAAAACATATTATTGGTAGTCCATTAATTAAAGTTGGATATATTGAAGAACTATACTTTATACATTCACAAATGGGGGAGAAAAGTTTAGGAGAAATAGTTCATCATTTAAATAGAACTTATCTGGGGAGTGCAATTGGAGAACCACCATTTGCTTTATGGGGGGATCCAAGAACTATTTTATCAAAATTGACACATGAGAATAATGTAGGACAAGGTTTAATTGGTGGGGAGAAATTTGTAGATTTTGTTATGAAAAATAAAAAGTATAATACTCCAAATTTCAGTATTGAGGATGATATACATGAGATACATCTAGCATATAAAGCTTATCTAGAATATACAAAATGGCCATTTTTAGGATTAACAACTAACTTTGTATCAGGAGCTCTTTCGCAGCTAGAAAACTTAATAAAAGGAACTAATAAAATGATTTCTGAATCTTCCCTTGTTCAAAATGGGAAAACCCACTACAAGCTACATGAAAAAATTGAAAAGATATCTAAGGCGGAAAAGACAATTGAGAAACAACTAATAGATTATTTAGTTGATAGAACATATAATAAAGGATTTGATTTGACTGATTGTTATAGGGAAGGTTTTATATTAGCTGATGTTCAGAAGGCTTGTTGTCCAGGTTGCAAAGAAGAAAGTAGTTTATACCGTTTAGAATCTCCTTATGACATGGTGAGGTTGGTAAATAATTGTCCACGTTGTGGAATTCCAGAGGATTATCCAGTGAATAACAAACAAAAACCGTTGTTTAATATTCGAACTGAAAAAAATAAAATCCACGTTGAATTTGAAAAATTTGAAGGTGAAATAGGGGTTTGTGTTGTTTCAGGAAAAAAATTTAATTTTGATAAATTTAGTAAAACAGAAAAAAACGGAAAATGTATTTATAGTATTCTAGTTGAAGATGTAAAACCTCACCGCTATCAATTAAAAATCTTTAATATCAATCAAGGGACTGTATCCTCTTATCAAAGAATCATGCATATTCAAAAGCATTTTGATTCGGTCGTTGTGAACTTCAAGGAGTTTGAAAATGTCGAAATATTTTGATTGTATAGGAGCGATTTTTTATGACGAAAAATGATCAAATCAAGGTAGAAGATTTTATTTTAAAACATAATTTAAAAACATCAATTGAGACAAGAATGCTAGATTTGTTATCAGAAATTGGTGAATTAGCAAAAGAAGTACTAAAAGGAAATAGTTATGGAACAAACTCATTAGTATTAACAGAAGATTGGGCAGGCGAATTAGGAGATGTATATTTTGCAGTCCTTTGTTTAGCTATAGAATCTGATGTTAATATACATCAAGCATTAAATGACACAATAGAAAAGTATAATAACAGAATAGCTGTGAAGTCAAACCCTGGTTCAGAATAATATAAGGAGGCATATAATATGTCTGAAAAAGACTTTTCATTATTTATATGTGCACCAAGTGTTACTGGAGATTTACATCTAGGACATGCCTTGATGGCAGCTATACAGGATGCTATTGTACGTTGGAAAAGAATGCATAATTATAACGTTAATTTTTATTTTGGAACCGATGCTGCAGGATTTGCTACTGAAAAAGTAGTAGAGCGACATCTTTTAAAACAGGGAATTAAAAAGGATAATTTAACAAGAAAAGAATTCTTAAATCATATATGGGAATGGATAAGACTTTATGACAAAAGAATTTATGAGCAATTTAAAAAGATGGAGATTTCTTGTGATTGGGATAACAAACTATTTACTATGAGTCCAAAGTATTCAGAGGCAGTTTTAAAAAGCTTTATCAGATTTTATGAAGCAGGTTATATCTATAAAGGGAAGTACCCTGCTAATATTTGTCTAAACTGTGCGACATCATTGAGTGATCTTGAGGTAGATATAAATAATAAGAAAAAAATCTTAGAAATTGTATATTTTCAAGATAGTAAAGGGAAAAACATTCCTGTAGCTTATAGGGAAATTGAAGACTTATTAGAAACTAAAGGTATATTATTGGATAACTATAGAGATGTATTAAAAAATGAAACGCATCTTTATAATCCCTTAACCACGGAATGGATTCCTATCATTATAAATAAAGATTTACATGTTGTAGAACTTGGTGACGGCATGGAAAATATCGGAAATTTCGCTACGCCATTATTACCAACGAAACGAAAACTACATTTTAAACACTATAAAAATTTATTAGGGCAAGATAAGTCCGGTGAAAAGAATATTTTTTCAAAGGAATATATCTTAAATAAACTTGCAAATTTAAAAGCTTATGGTTATAAGATAGAGCGTGAGATTAATCAAGAATTTTGTAGTAAATGTTTATCAGAAGTTAGTGTAGAAATGTCAGATCAGTGGTTTTTAAAAACAGAAGAATTAGCAAATCAATTAAAAGAAAGAATACAGAATGGAGAAGTTAAGTTCTATCCTGAAAGTGGATTAAAAAAATCTTTAGAATGGCTAGATAGCATAGAAGATTGGTGCATATCTAGACAAATTGCATTAGGCCATAGAATCCCTGCCTGGAAATGCCTAGATTGCAACGAATATACTATTTCATTAAACACTATTGAAGAGTGTTCATCATGTAAAAGTACTCGAATAGAAGAAATAAAAGATGTGCTTGATACATGGTTCTCAGGTGCACATTACTTTTTTGCTAATCTTGGATGGCCAGATGACTTGGAACAACTTAACAAGAATTATCCTGTATCTCTTATTGAGACGGGTCATGATATTTTATTCTTTTGGGTTATAAGAAATATGCTTCTTAGTCTTTTTCATACCGGAAAATTACCTGCTAATAAGGTATTATTACACGGCCTTGTTTTGGACAAAAGTGGTAGTAAAATGAGTAAATCAAAAGGAAATACAATTAATGCACTAGAGGTTTTAGAGAACCCTATTTATGGACCGGATGTAATTAGATATGGATTATTAATGAATTGTGAACCTGGAAAAGATGTAATGATTGATATGGGCACTTTTGATATTGCTAAATCAGTTATTGATAAAGTTGAAAAATTAATTAACAGTGTTAATACAAATCAGAATTATGATATACAAAAAATTAAAATACATAACGATTTGTATAGGTGGATGTTTCGGGAGCAGATGAGGATATATGAGACAATGGACGATAGATTTGATAATTTTGATTTTCGAACAATTTTATATGAAATCTCGAATTTTATTAATAGAAGCTTTCTTTGGATTACTAGTATTAAGGAGAAAAATCATCAAGAGTTCTATTTTTTAGTTGGTACATTAATTACGATTTTGGAGCCAATACTGCCTAAGCTTAGTGAACAGGGAAGAAAAAAATTGGGATGGAATATATCTATAACAAATATAAAGCAAATGTATAGGGAGTATACTGATATTGTCTTCAGTATTGAGGACGTTGACTCTTTATTAAATAATTTATTACAAATAGAAGCTGTTTTTAATAAAAAAGTAGCGAGTAAAATAGAATTGGAAATAATAGGAGAAGAAGGTTCTGCGCAATTTGTAGATTTGTATAAGGATCTTATAAGAAAACAGACTAATTTTAACTCTATTAATAAAGATGATAGTGGTTATAAAATAACATTTTCTTCTTCAATAGATCAAATTATTTTTCAGTTTAATATACCTAATGAATACGGATATACATTGAAGAATTTGGACAAATATCTGCGTTCTGAAATTAGAAAAATGAATAAAGAATTAAAAGAAGTTAAAAGGTTATTAGATGATACCAATTTTATTTATAATGCTCCTCAGGACAAGGTTCAAGAAACACGTAAGAAAAAGGCTAGCTTGAAAAATAAAATTAATAGTTATACAAATACAATACAAAAAATGTATTCGTTGTATTAATGGGAATTTTCTAATAGTATAGATAGTGCGGGTGTTATCTTGTAAATATTATTGAAAGGAGTCTGTTCTATGTTTCAATCAAAGCGTATTAATTTAAGGAAGTTTACGATAGAGGATATTTCTACTTATCATAATTGGAGAAACGATATGCAAGTTATGGCATTTACCAATCCAACTTTAGATGTATATTCCTTCAATGAGACAGAGCAATTTTGTCAAAATATAATTAACAGCTCAAGTTCTAAGAGCTATATTATTGAAGAGAAAGATTCAAAAAAACCAATTGGCATCACGTCACTAATAAATATAGATCCGTATAATAGAAATGCAGAATGTATTATAGATATCGGAGACAAAGATTATTGGGGAAATGGTTTTGGATATGAAGCTCTAGAGATATTATTAAACTATGCTTTTCAAGAATTAAATTTACATCGTATATATTTACGAGTTTTCTCGTTTAATGAAAGAGCCATAAAATTATATGAAAAGCTTGGTTTTGAACATGAGGGATGTCAAAAAGAAGCAATATATCGAAATGGGAAATGGAATGATATATTATTTTTGGCAAAATTAAATAAAGGTAATTAATTATATTTGTATTAGAATTTTAACAAATGTACCGAAAGAATTCTCCTTACTCAAGCGCGTGAAGGGCGATAGCCCAATGGTAGGTAGGAGATGAAATTCGGTTTGGTATAGTCAAAAACTTTTGATAAACTAGCTATATGAAGTTCTTTGGTAACTTGATTTAGAAGATTGCAGGAAGAAAATAGAGTGCGAAAACCAATCCGCCCTGTTCCTGCATAAAATAGCAACCGTATCAAGAGAGTATCCGATTGTTGGACATCAAGGGGTGGAACGTCCCGAAGTAAACGCTCAGGGAGACCAAAGGTTACTTTCGTCATGGAAATGAGAAGCTTTCACTTCAAGTTTTGCTAAGTGGCGAGTAGTTCACCAAGAGTATATAAAATAAAGCTGAGTAAACAGTTCAGTTGGGAATATTTGAGGAAGAGCACAAATGAAAGTAGATCCCTAGCAGAATCATATTTTATGTTGGTAGTTCAAATATTAAGTAAACGAATTTTTTTAAAAAAGGGCAGACTGATATCATAAATCAATTTGTCCTTTTTTAATATATAAATTGATTTCACATGATTCATTGGAACCTTTCCGTTTTTTGGTACGTAAGAACGGCTGGACATATAAAGAATATAATTGCAAATGGGAAACAAATATTTATATCCGACATCACATTTACTAAATTTACGTTATATAACACCTCAATAATTTCATAGTTATTTACTTCATATAATATAAACGGATATTCCTCAAAATGCTAAAAGACATAGTCTGTCTCTTTAACAATAAGATACATCTTAATCAACATACAAATAATCAGACATACAATCACAAACAAAATTCGCTCAAAGTACTTCTTCTCACAATCTCTATATCTTGCATTTCTTCTATCCCCCGTCTTCTTATTTACCTTAATATTCGCATGTTTTACCATTTCTTTGACAGTGTTCCACATCACTGTTAAGCTTACAAAGTAAAAAGTAATTAACTAAATTTGGTGATTTTAAATAATTATATTAACTAATTGGATTAATAAAAATAAATAATAAGAATTAAGTTCTTTATCATAATTTGTTTTTAAAGATCGCAGATACAATTTTAATATTTTAATTCTTGAGACAAGCTTATAGGTAAATAAAAAGTTTATGTATTACTAGAATGTTCTGGGAAATTATGCTACAAATGTTGGCGGACTTAAGTTTCCTATCATATGAAACTATCAAGATAACAGGAAAGACAGAAACTCTATCAAAAGAAAAAAATTGGAACGTTTGATTGAATGACTAGTATGCTATTTTAAAGTTTAAATTAATAACAGAAAGAGAACCTCTTAATATGTTACTACTTTGTTTTTGTATTGTTGAAAATAAGAAAGGTGAAATTAATGAAAAAATATTGGCATAAGCTATCGTTGCTTCAAAAAAATGTATTACTAACGGTATTATTGATTTTGACGCTTGTTGTAAGTATGGGAGCGTTAAGTTTTAATATGTTTCAAAATAGTATGATGTCTATATTTGAGAGGCAGTCTTTTGAAACAGGTGATGCAGTATTAAATCAATTAGATCTAGAAATAGTAAGAGATGTAGCAAAAGACCCCACAGCTCAAAGAGTGAAGAAAGAAAAATTGACAGAGCAATTAGATAAATCTATAAAAGATATGAAAAGTGTTGGGCAAACATATGTTACAGGAGCCAAGCTAAATGATAAAGCTGAATTACAAATAGTAGCTTTGGATACAGAATTAGCAAATACTGTTTCTGTAAAGCCAGGTGAATACTATGAGCAGCCTACTTATTGGATGAAAACATATGATAAAGTAATGAAAACGAAACAGGCACAAATGACAGAAGTGTATGAAGATGAATTAGGGTTTTGGGTAACAATTTTAGAGCCAGTTACAGATGAAAATAAAAATATAATTGCAATTGTTGCTGCAGATTTGGACGCTTCTATTATTCCTCTTACAAAGAAACACTTTATGATACAAGGTTTACTATTTATTATAATTTCATTAACAATCGCAATTACAATTCAAATATTTATCTCACGAAACTCTCTATCGCCTTTAAAGGATTTACAAGAAGGGTTACGTAAAGTTGGTGAAGGGGATTTAAGTATTAAATTGTATGAAAGATCTGATGATATAGGGATAACTAATACCTATTTTAATAATACTATTAAAAAGTTTAATAGGATTATAGATAAAGTAAGGCAGACTGCTGAGCAGGTTTCGACATTTTCACAGGAATTATCGGTAAGTACAAAAGAGAATAGCATAGCCTTTAAAGAAATTGCAAGTGCTATTACAGGATTAAATTTAGGAGCACATTCTCATGAATATATAGTGCAAAAATGTTTAGGGATTGTTCAAGAAATGGAAAGTAAGATGAAAGAAATTAAAGGAGCTGCAAAACAAGTTGGCAATGCTTTGGAAGACATGGAACAGCATTCTGTAGAGGGAAAAGATTTGATTAAGCAAATCGTGAATCAAATGAAAAGAATCCAAGATACAGTTCAGGATGTACCTTATAGTATTTATGCATTCGAAGCACGATCTAAGGAAATTCATGAAATTCTTACTGCAATTACAACCATTTCAAATCAAACAAATTCATTAGCTTTAAATGCTTCTACTGAATCCTCATGTGCTGGAGAGATGTGGGAAGAATTTTCAGGTGTTGCGGACGAGGTACGTATATTAGCGGAAAGAACCGAGGCATCTGCAAGGGATATAGCTAAATTAATTGGTGAAACCCAGGCTGAAGCAGAGAGAGCTGTAAGATCCATACAGAAGAGTTCAAAGGAAGTAGAATTAGGAATAACACTTGTTCAAAGTAGTGGTGCATTCTTTGAAAAGATTTCAGAATCTGCACAATCTGTTACAAATCAAATTAAAGCGACTTCGAATCATTCAAGTGACATTCTAAAAAATAATCAAACTATTGTTCAGTTTATAAATAAATTATCAAACATTGCAAATACATATGTGAATAGCAGTAGTAATGTGGAGACAAGTATGAAAGAGCAAGAACTATATGTACAAGATATTGCAGAGTTAGCAAATTCTTTGAATTGGCTCTCGCAAGAGTTACAGGGGTTAATAGGGGAATTCAAAAGTAAGTAGGATAGAAGAAGGTGTAGGTATAGAGTATGACCTATACCTTTATTTATTCCCACATCAGAGATGAAAGCTTAGGTATATATGAAAAATAGCTAAACGAATAATTTTTTGCATATTTTGTTGGAAATAGAGCATGATATTACCAAATTCAACGGAGGTGTTTAAAAAATGCAAATTCGCAAAAATAATAATTCAAACGAAATCTTAATAGCAGCGGCAGCAAGTGCAGTTGAGCAAATGAAGTATGAAATTGCTCAGGAGTTTGGCGTTACACTTGGACCAGATTCAACATCACGAGCAAATGGTTCAGTAGGTGGAGAGATTACGAAACGTTTAGTTCGTATGGCGCAAGAGCAGTTATCTGGTCAATATAAAATTCACTAAAGTTAAAGGTATATCCCATTGAAGGGATATACCTTTTTAATTTGCTTTTAAAGAGAATCGTTACATTTTTATTGTTGGTTAAGTTGAGAAACTGCAAATTTAGCTGTGAAATTCATTTTCTTCATGTAAGAAGAATTTACTCCTGCTTGAAATTGAACAGAAATATTACCGTCTTTTTGTGCTTTGAATACGCGACCATATGGTGAATTAGCATTGTATGTGCCAATTACTTGATTATCTGCATCAAAGACTGTATAAGAAATTGGGAACCCGGAATTTTGTACAAAGACTGTAAGTTCGTCCCCTTTACTAAGATTAAATGATTCTTTTTGAGAAACTTCATAGGAATTCATAGAGTAATATTTTGTAACTTCTTGAATTTCTAAATTCGTAGTTGCCGCACTCGCTTTTGGTGCCTCTACTCCTGGTAAATTCATACCTGATAGTACTGCAATTCCTAGTGCCCCTGCTAAAATAACTTTTTTCATAATGCTAGTTCCTCCTTTAATATATTTTGAGATTTGAAAAGGAAGTGAAAATACCACTTCTTGAAACCATTATAGTTACAATGAGAATGATTTTCAATATGGTTTGATATGTAATTCTGCATACATAAGGTGGCGATATAAGATAATCTATCTGAGATTTAGAATATTCTTAGAAGAAGAGGAGGACAAATTTTTAAAACTATGAATGGGATTGTAGCTGTTTTTTTACATACGTTGTTTTTTTTTAGTGAATATTTCGTTGAGTTTATTTTTGTTCGTTTGCTTTAAATGAAATATTTTAATGTTGATAAAGTTGTATAAGTTGGAATTATTAAACAAAAATGAGATATTGTATGTTATGCTAAAAGAGCTACAAAGCACACCATCCTGATAATATTGTGTATATTTATCCTATGTATGTCGTTTGTATTAGAAATAAGAAGTCTCTTAAAAAGAGACTTCTTATTTTTGTATGGAGGGGTTATTACAGATGATTGATTACTATCAGATATTTTTAATTACCATGGCAGGTATTTCCTTATTTTTTTATATACAACATGCTGGAAAACCAACGAAAAGAAACAAATGGAAGTTTTTAATTATAGTATTTTTATTTTATCTTTTGAATTATTTATCCTTAAATTTGTATAGATAAATGTAGGAGGAGATACGTATTGAATTCTAAAATATAAGAAAAAGGAAGGTATAATCCTTCCTTTCATCATCCAGTATGTCCATGTGAATATTTAATAACATTTATGGTACTTTGAGAGCCTGTTGAAGAATTTGATCCAAAAGTTACTGTTACAACAATTAAGATACCCAGTAAGCTAACCGCTAATTTTTTCATTTTAATGCTCCTTTTTTAAAGTTTTTTTCACTGGCTTTACTAGCTTCATAAAAGTAATAGCTGGCTTTTTTATGATTATTTTCTTTGTAAAATTGGGTTGCTAGCTTTTCGGTATATTCATTTATATACTCATATAGTTCTTCGTGTTCAAAATAGGAAATTCCTTCTAAAACAGTTTTTTCTATATCAGTAGCACAACTATTTAGATTCATTTTTTCTAAAATCTTAAAGTGATGTATATAGCCTTCAATTCCCAATTGAGTAGAAAGCTGCAGGCCTTTTTTTATTAATTCTTGAGCAATTTGATGTTCTCCTAATTTATAATGTTCCCTAGCTTCAATAAAAACAGCTTTATAATCGCTAGGTAGCTTCTGATTAACTTCAGATAAATAACGTAATGCTACCTCGGATAAATTCTGTGTAGCATACATAAATCCTAGATTGTGACGAACAATCAAAATATTGTATTCTAAATTTTCTTTTTGGAATGTATTCATGGCCGAGATAAAGTGTTCCTCAGCTAATTCCCACTCCTTTAAATGAGTACAGGCTAATCCATATAGGTTATTACAGAAGGCAACTTTCAATTCATACCCAGGATGTTTTGAAAATATATCTTTCGCCTTCATTACATGATTAATACATAAAATCGATTTATGTGTATGACAATAGAAAATGGCCAACTCATAATGGAATTCAGCATGTTCAATCTCATCAGGAATTGTTTCTAATAGGTATTCAGCTTTATCGTAATGTATTTTTGCAAGGCTATGATTGCCGGTAACATTGGAATGAATGGCTTTAAAGAAGTGATAATAGTATGAAAGGAAATCGTCTGTAGGAGTTTTGTAAGCATCACTTTGTTTAAAGCTATCTTTAGAAATACTTAAGCTATCAATTAAATATTGATGTCTAAAATCTAGTAGTGAGTAGTATAATAATATCGTTTGATTTTCTTCTATATTATGGATTCTGTTTTCAATTTCTTGTTTAAGTAATTGAGCGGCGTCTACATGCCTAGCCCTAATTTCTTGATACCATTCATTTAATAAATGAGTTATTTGCTCGTTCCCCTGTATATGAACATTCATTGTTCAATTTCATCCTCTCCAAAAATATTATTCAGCAATTAGTATCATATCAGAATTTTCCTCTATCAAAATCTACTTAATAGCATTTATCAATATAAGGCGGAATATTCTATTAATTTATATTTATTGAGATTCAAGTAGTATGTATTATTGTAATTCCTGTAAAAATAACCTTTTTTTCATTTAAAGATTTAATCAAAATATATTTCCTCAACAGGCGAAAAGGGAACCATACCTAATTAATTAGGTATAGCGATAATAGAAAAATAGAAATAAATAATAAAGGGGAATTTGAATTGTTAGAGTTAAAAGAAAAACAAGAGAGAAAAGAAATCTTGGAAGAAGATGTAGAGGTATTAAAGGCGAAGGTACATCCAATACGGTTACAAATTGTTAATGAGTTAATGTACCATAAGACATGTAATATTACACAGTTAATAGAGATTTTAAATCTTCCGCAATCTACGGTCTCACAACATTTATCAAAATTGAGAGGGACCGTACTTCGTGCAGAAAGAAAAGGATTAGAAATGCATTATTATATTGAGAATTCTAAAGCCCGTTAAATCGTCGGAGTTTTAAATATGTAAATTGGAAATAATATCAAAATCCCTTTTGTTAAATCGGGGATTTTTTATTTTTATTAAAATTTAAATATTTATATTAAAGTAAAAAACTATTTTCTTATTATAGAAATGAGATAGAAATATCAAATAGGTCTTTATTAGTAAAAATATAGAAAAATAAGGAAAAATATGTTAATGTAATAACCGCGATATATTATTATTCGAAAAGGAGTGAGGGGAGTATATGTTAAAGAAGGGTGTAATGTTATTATTCTTTATTCTATCTATCTCGACATTTAGTATGGTAACTCACGCTGCTAATAGTTCTGAGTACGTGAATCAATCATTCTATGGGTATAAAGAACCGTCATTTACTTCAGCTAAAACAAATAGCGGATTAGAGTATGGTGGTCAAAATGTAGGGGTCGTGGAAAAAAGAGATAATGGTTGGTGGAAGATTGAAACATGGGAAGGTCCAGTTTGAATTAACTTAAATGGGGAAGAACGTGTCATGGGAGATTTCTATGCATATGATGAACCCTCTTTCTCATCAAAGGTTGCGAATGCTGGAGCGAAGTATGGAAGACAATCTTTTAGAATAGTAGATGGAACAACAGATGGTTGGCTGAAAATTAAGACGTGGGAAGGCGAAAAATGGATGAATCCTACAGCTGAACAAATTACTGTCAACAAAACAATCTATGCGTATAATGAGCCTTCATTTAATGCAACGAAAGCAAATTATGGAGCAACATTTAACCCACAAAATTGGGGAGTAGTAGAAAAAAAGAAAATGGCTGGATGAAGGTAGGTACTTATGAAGGTTATAAGTGGATCAATCCAGATGGAGAAGAAAGATTCATAAACAAATCATTCTATGCGTATAACGAAGCTTCATTTAATGCAGCAAAAGCAAACGCTGGAGCATTATATAATCCACAGAATTTTAGAGTAATAGATGGGACACCTAGTGGATGGTTAAAGGTTAAAACATGGGAAGGCGAGAAATGGATGAATCTAGATGGAGAAGAAAGATTTATAAACAAATCATTCTATGCGTATAACGAACCTTCATTTAGTTCAGCAAAAGCAAACGCTGGAGCATTGTATAGTCCACAGAATTTTAGAGTAATAGATGGGACAACTAGTGGATGGTTGAAGATTAAAACATGGGAAGGCGATAAGTGGATTAATCTAAATCAAACAGATTCTGGTTCCTCTGGAGTAATTGATTTAGCTCTAAAACAACTTGGAAAGCCGTATATTGAAGCTGGGACAGGACCAAATGGATTTGATTGTAGTGGCTTTATTTATTATGTGTTTAAAAATAATGGATATAACATTGTGAGAACAAGTGTTGCAGGATACTGGGGAATGGTTACAAAAATAAGTGATCCTCAGCCAGGAGATTTAGTATTCTTACAGAATACATATAAGCCAGGTCCTTCTCATTTAGGAATATATTTAGAAAATGGCGAATATATCCATGCAGCGGATACGACAACAGGTGTAATTAAAAGTAAGATCAACAGTCCATATACTCAGCAGCATTTCTTAGGATATGCTAGATTTTCAAAATAATTAAATTGGATTTAATGAAAAGACAGTTATCTAAGATAGCTGTTTTTTTATTTGGTGTCATTTTTGAATGAAGTTAATCAAAAGCTTTAGATAAAATTTAACAGTAAAAATATAGAAAAATAAAGTAAAATATGTTAATGTGATAATCGAAATATAAAACTATTTGAAAGGGGAGAAAAGAATATATGCTAAAAAAGGGTGTAATGTTATTATTCTTTATTCTATCTATCTCGACATTTAGTATGGTAACTCACGCTGCTAGTAGTTCTGAGTACGTGAATCAATCATTCTATGGGTATAAGGAACCATCTTTTAATTCAGCTAAAACAAATGGTGGATCAGAGTATGGTGCTCAAAATGTAGGAGTCGTGGAAAAAAGAGATAATGGTTGGTGGAAGATTGAAACATGGGAAGGTCCAGTTTGGATTAACTTGAATGGGGAAGAACGTGTCATGGGAGATTTCTATGCATATGATGAACCTTCTTTCTCATCAAAGGTTGCGAATGCTGGAGCGAAGTATGGGCGACAAACATTTAGAATAGTAGATGGAACAACAGATGGTTGGCTGAAATTTAAGACGTGGGAAGGCGACAAGTGGATGAATCCTACGGCTGAACAAATTACTGTCAACAAAACAATCTATGCGTATAATGAGCCTTCATTTAATGCAAAGAAAGCAAATTATGGAGAACCATTTAACCCACAAAATTGGGGAGTAGTAGAAAAAAAAGAAAATGGCTGGATGAAGGTAGGTACTTATGAAGGTTATAAGTGGATCAATCCAGATGGAGAAGAAAGGTTCATAAACAAATCATTCTATGCATATAACGAAGCTTCATTTAATGCAGCAAAAGCAAACGCTGGAGCATTATATAATCCACAAAATTTTAGAGTTGTGGATGGGACACCTAGTGGGTGGTTAAAGGTTAAAACATGGGAAGGCGAGAAATGGCTGAATCTAGATGGAGAAGAAAGATTCATAAACAAATCATTCTATGCGTATAATGAGCCTTCATTTAGTTCAGGAAAAGCAAACGCTGGAGCAGTATATAGTCCGCAGAATTTTAGAATAATAGATGGGACAACTAGTGGTTGGTTAAAGATTAAAACATGGGAAGGCGACAAGTGGATGAATCCGCATGAAACAGATTCGGGTTCTTCTAAATATCAAATGCCTATCCAAAATCCAAATGTTAGCTCATGGTATGGAAGTCGTTGGGGGACAGTGCATAAAGGTATTGATTTCTCAGCGGCAAAGGGTACACCAATAATGGCATCTAAATCGGGAACTGTAGAATTTGCTGGTTTTGGTGTAAGAGGTCAAGGATTTGGTGGATATGGAAATGCGGTGGTTATTAGGCATGAAGACGGACTTTGGACATTATACGGTCATATGGACTCAATTTTAACTACTGTAGGGGCACATGTACAACAAGGTCAAGTAATAGGAAAAGTAGGTAGTACAGGCGACTCTACTGGGAACCATTTGCACTTCGAAATTAAGAATCAGTATATAGGTGGACAAGTAGATCCAAAACCATATTTACCATTTTAATAAACATTAAGTTTGAATAATTAATATACGATAAGAATAATATATTTATTGCATATTTAATAAAAGGACAGTTATCTAAGGATAGCTGTTCTTTTATAATTTATCAATTCCTTACTTTAATAATATAACTAGATGGAACGCTGCTATTTAGCAGCGTTCCATCTAGTTATATTATTCCCTTTAAATTAATTATAGCTATCAGCTATTACCATAAACTCTTTTAATAATACACCGCCTTCATACACTTTAACTTTTATTTTTCCAGCACTTAAATTAGTTAATCTCCCTTTATGAGAATCAACTTCCCAATGTCCGGTTTCACCAGATAATTTATAGTAATATTCGTTACTACCTGTATTTTTATTATATTTTACAGGTAAATTATAATACTGAAATTCCTTTATTCGATAACAAACGGTATTATTTGGACATGCTTCTTTTTTAGCTAATTTACTTGTGGGTAATTGTTGGCTATTATCTGCTGCAAATACTCCAACTGATCCAGAGAATAAAATGCCTGTAGTTAATACACCGACTACTATTTTTTTGAACATATTTACATCTCCTTTGAGTTAAAAAAATTTTTAAATTAACTTGTTTTTTCTATAAATAAAACAAAAAACTAACATATTAAATTGTTAACTACTCTTAAAAACGCCTTTTTAATTTTGTGAAAGTTTCCTTTCATCATTTAAAAGCTGTAATATACCAAATAGCAATTATATTTCCATTTTTATCGAGTACTCTGCCTTCAGCTGCTCCTTCTTCATATGCTGTTACAACACCAGTTTTAGGGTTGACATAAATTTTATTTTTACTAAATAAGACATATTTGTATTGATTTCCGCTTGGCGTCATTGACCAAGGTTTCCCCACTTTAATGTGCATAAATTCACCTTGCACATCAGATACTTGATAAACCGATTTTGTTGATTCTGGATTGTTTACTGCAGCGTAAGTTTTAGTAGTAGCAAAAGTTCCTAAACCTCCAATTCCAATGGTAGCTGCTAACGCAATTCCAACAAATTTTTTTATGTGATAATACCTCCTTTTTTAATTCATACCTGTATATTAAACTGTTAGTCTTTCATGTCACTTTCATTTACCTTACAATAACCTTAAATGGATTTTTGAAAATTCTGACTGATGCGAGGGAGAGTATGAAAAAAAATATATTAATTGTTGATGATGACAAAGATATTGTTGAGCTTTTAAAGCTTTTTTTAGAAATGGAGAATTTTTTTGTTGTAGAGGCTTCAAATGGTGAAGGTGCTTTAAAGTGTCTAGAAGAAAATCATATCGATTTAGCTATTGTTGATATTATGATGCCTAAAATGGATGGTTATCAATTAATTAAAAAGATTCGTGAGACGTTACAATTCCCAATACTTATATTGTCAGCTAAATCTCAAGAAGTAGATAAAATTATAGGTTTAGGGATTGGAGCAGATGACTTCATTACAAAGCCATTTAGTGCTTTAGAAATTATAGCTAGAGTTCAAGCTCATCTTAGAAGGTCCTATGAATTTAATGATAAGGCTGTAGAAGGTAAGGAGAAGCAAATTCATATGGGTGATTTAGTATTAGATCATCATTCTTGTACACTCTATAAATCAAGCGAAACCATTACTCTCAGTGCTACGGAATATAAAATCTTAACACTTTTTATGGGGGATCCAGGGAGAATATTTACTAAAAAACAAATTTTTGAAAGTGTATGGTCTGATTATTACTGTGCAGATGATAATACAATTATGGTTCATATTAGTAGACTACGAGAAAAATTAGAGGATTCTCCTAAGAATCCAGTTTATATAAAAACAATCCGGGGGCTTGGGTATAGATTTGCTAGGAAGGAAGAACTTTATGAAAAATAAAGTTTTATATATCTTAATTAAAAATTACGTTATATTTGCACTAGCAATAGGTTTCACGGTAATAATTTTATTTATATTTTTGATGTACCAAACAGAGAAGCAACTAGGAAAGCTAAATAATTTAAAAGCAAGTGAAGTAGTGCGTGAAAACTTTGAAACTATTAATTCAGAATCAATAGAATCATTTGGTGGTTGGGTAGAAATTCTTAATGAAAATTTACAAGTTATCTATACCAAAGGGGAAAAGAAGGATCAGCTTTTATCATATTCACAAAGAGAATTTGCTACTTTATTTTTTGATAATGATAAGCTCCCTTATTATTCATCTGTAGCAACATTTGTAACGAAAAAAGGTGAAACATTATATTGCCTTGTTAAGGTCCCTAAAAAAGCAATAAAGTATGAATATACGTTTTCTGATAAAAATGAGGAATACGTATATGTTTTTTATAGGATATTTTTTTCTACAATTGTTTTATTTTTTATATTTTTCTCTATGAATGTATATATATTTAGTAGGCAAATTGCTAGGAAAATAACTAGGCCATTGGATAAGCTAGCAACTGGATTTGAGGAAATTGCTAGTGGGAAATATGATAAAAGGTTAAACTATGAAACATATTTTGAGTTAATGCAAATACAACATTCGTTTAATGTTATGTCGGAAAAACTCGATAAAATAGAGAAAGAGAAGAAGAGGTTGGAAGAAACCAAGCAGAAGATGCTTGTAGATTTGTCTCATGATTTAAGGACACCAATTACAACCGTTCAAGGTTATGTTGAAGCATTACAACTAGGGATCATTACTGAAAAAAGTGAAAGAGAAAGAACTTTGAATGTAATATATAATAAGATTCGAATCATTGCGGTATTAACTGAAGATATTTTTGAACTGTCTAAATTAGAGCATTCTGATTACCCTTTTGAAATACATCCAACTGATGTATCTGAGTTTATTCGTGAATTGCTTGTAGAATATTATGATTTATTTCAAGCGAAGCGCTTAATCCTTCAATATCAAATTCCCTTTAAAGAAGTGATTGCTCCAATTAACAACAGGTTACTATCCCGTGCTATCTCTAACATAATATCTAATGCTCTACAGTATAATACGGCAGGTACGACCGTGTTTGTTTCGTTAATTGAGGATGAAAGCAAAGTCTATATAAACATCATAGATAATGGAATTGGAATACCTGAGGATATGAAACAAAGTATTTTTGATGCATTTGTTCGAGTAGATGATTCTCGAGAAAATAATGGGGGATCAGGTCTTGGATTAACTATTGCTAAGCATATAGTAGAAAAACATGGAGGGAGTATAAATTTAGATAGTACAAAGAAAAAAACACATTTCTGTATTTCTTTACCTAAATGCAGTGTGTAAATATCTTATGAAAAGTGTTAGTAAGTTAAATGGTTGAATAAAGAGAAAACGCACGATTTAGTTCTTTTAAATTTAACTCTGGTTCATATAAAATTGTATAAACATAGCAACTTAAAATGAACTGCACCCCAATTGTTAGACTCAGTCTAACAATTGGAGGTGCAGTTTTTCTATGGCTAAATTTACAGCTGATGAAAAAATACAAATCGTTATACGTTATTTGAACGGAAATGAAAGTTATCGAGAAATGGGTAAATCGATTGGTATAAGTGACACAATTATTTTGAATTGGGTAAACCAATATAAACAGAATGGTATGGAAGCTTTTCTAAAACGATGTACAAATTACACACAACAATTTAAACTAGACGTACTAAACTTTATGATTGAAAACGGTATGTCCTTATTTGAGACGGCAGCTATCTTTAACATTCCTGCCCCTTCAACGATTTCTGTTTGGAAAAAACAGCTCGAAACACAAGGAATTGATGCCCTTCAATCTAAGAAAAAGGGGCGTCCATCCATGAAAAAAGATTCAAATAAACAAGTAAAACAAGCTTTAGCTGAAGGGTCAGTCGAAGCACTTGAAGCACGTATTCAACAGCTTGAAATGGAAAATGAGTACTTAAAAAAGTTGAATGCCTTAGTTCAAAACAAGGAAAAATCACGAAACAAGACAAGGCACAAGTAGTCTATGAATTAAGGCATAAATATTCGGTGAAGGCACTCGTGGAGCTAGCTGGTATTCCACGGAGTACGTATTATGATTTAGTAAAGAAAATGAATCGTCCGGATCAAGATGCCGATTTGAAAGCTGAAATTAAAGCAATTTATGAGGAAAATGAAGGTCGTTATGGCTACCGTCGCATTCGTGATGAGTTAACGAATCGTGATCAGAAAGTGAATCACAAGAAGGTTCAGCGCATTATGAAAGAGCTTGGATTAAAGTGTGTTGTGCGTATGAGGAAATATAAATCCTATAAAGGGAAAGTCGGTAAAATTGCACCTAATATTTTAGAGCGTAATTTTTATACAGATGCCCCGAATCAAAAATGGGTAACGGACATCACAGAGTTTAAATTGTTTGGAGAGAAACTGTATGTATCACCTGTATTAGACTTGTATAATGGTGAAATTATTACCTATACAATTGGTTCTAGACCGACGTATTCACTTGTTTCAGAGATGTTAGAGAAAGCATTAGAACGCTTACCTGAAAATCACCAGCTACTAATGCATTCGGATCAAGGATGGCATTATCAAATGAGACAATACGTCCGTACACTTGGATCAAGGGGTATCGTACAGAGTATGTCTCGAAAAGGAAACTGTTACGACAACGCAGTAATAGAGAATTTCTTTGGGATTATGAAGTCGGAGTTCCTCTACATAAAAGAATTTGAAAGTGTAGAGCATTTTAAAATAGAATTAGAAAAATATATAGATTATTATAATACGAAACGGATTAAGGCAAAATTAAAAATGAGTCCGGTACAATACCGAACTCATTTTTATCAAGCTGCCTAATGAAATAACCGTGTCTAACTTTTAGGGGTCACTTCAAAACTGCTCTTCTTTTTGTTAAACTTCGTGACTTTATCGGAAATCTATATTAGCATTTATGTATATGAAGTAAGCATAAAAGGAGATACCATATGAAAATAACAAAAATAACATGTAGTATGATGTTTAGTTTAATACTATTAACATCATGTGATATATCGGATAAAGAAATTAAACAAAAAGCTCAAAGTTATACAAAATCGCAGTATGGTTTTTCTGTTAAACTAAATGAAGTTGAAATACCGGGAAATTATAAAGATTTACTGGGGCCAGATGTACGGATAGCTCATGTACAGCAAGTAAATGAACCGTATTTGCAGTTTCAGCTAGCTTTGGATGGACGAATCTCTCCAAAAGTAGATAGTGATAATTATAAAATCAAAAAAGAAGCGAATGATTTAAAAGAAAAGTTCAATACATATTATGCTGGAAAAGAGAATAACGATATATTCACGTTTGAACAAATGTATACGGGAAATATTGTTTTTGATAAAAAGGAAGAAGCAGAAAAAGAAAAGAAAAATGTAAAGAAATATGTTACGGCAGTTTTTAGAAGTAATATATTTTTGGATGTAAACAATCCTGTGCATATGGAAAAATTAGCAGAGCTGGCAAGAAGTATTCAAGAATTTAATAAGATAAATGGAAATAATAAGAGTAGTGTGGAAGATATAACGATTCAGTTGCCAAATGCGGATAAGGAGCTATTACAGAGCATTGCAGTAGATTATATATTAACAGCTGATGATGCAAAAAAAGCTCTTGAGAGAAAAGAGCATTATATGGAAGCTTTACTGCTTATAAAATAAAACAGGGGCTCATTTCGATTTCTTGTTTTATCATTTTAGTCAAGGGGGTTCTTTTAAAACCTCGTATAGGTAATCAGTACGATAAAATGGGAGACATTAGTCATTGCTTATCGATGGTAAAGTAGACGTATATAATTTAATAAAGAACCCATGTAACAATACAAATAATAATTTGTATGTGAACGTAAAAAACACCAAGATTGCCCTGAAGAGGGGTAGTCTTGGTGTTTTTTAGTAAGATTACGATTTTTTAAGTGATTTTCATATTCTGTTAATCATACTAACATCAAGTCCTTTAATTCAATCGTTTCAATTTCGCAAGTGTATTCTTCATCTTCCACATATCGGTGGGTAATCTTTGTATAAACTGATCTGATCTCTAAATCAGAATTGTTACCCCATCACCATCAAGTTAAAGTTTTTTTAGGTCCCAAAAATGAAAAATATGCTATTCCATTTGTAGAATTATAGGAAGGGTGGCGTATTTTTCTTTTTGTTTTGCTAACTTGATGTTAATGTGGCGTAACCTTAAGTATTTAAAAATTAAAAAAGTCCCTTAATCATGTTAAAGGGAACTTGCTCACGCAAATGATCTGTAAATCAATTCATTTTTGATATACAGATCATTTGTATGATAATTTTTATAAATAATTGCTAAATAGTGAATTTACATAAATGCTTTTAGAAGTTCTTGAATTAATGGGATTGCTCCACCTATAAATTTTAAAACTGCCATTGCGATTTCCATATTATTCGCTCCTCTTTTTTCTTATTAAGATGTGGTGAATCTTTATAACCTTATTATAGTAAGCGTTTACAATTATAACAATACATTTATGTATGCAATATTGCATGTTTATACATTAGGCCTCTATTAGCCATTTTTTAATGTTACCATAGCAAGGTGAGAGTCTATAAGGGTTCTCATTAATAGGAGGAAATATGGAAAGAGTGCAAGCGATTTACAGTAATCAAAAATTTAAGAGTTGAGTTAAACAGGTATTAGCTGTAGGAGGAATAATAGGGTGCTGCTATTTGGTGTTATATGTTTTCTGTTTCTTAGTTATCATGTAAATATTATACAACTAAACTAGTAGAGTCTTGCCTAGAGAGGTAAGGCTCTTTTATTGTATGTAGTACCTGGAGATGAGCAAACTACATACAATACCTCTCAGGTTTTTCAGATCACTTTGTATGGTTCCTTGTTTAGAACACTAATTCCTAGCATTGAAAACAGAATTCTATTGATAAAAAATATGTTTGTACTAGATACATATTAAAAAGAAAAACATAAATTATATTAGATTTTGGCAAAATCTTTTTGAATTGGAAAAGGATTTAAATCTTACTTATAGATTTGATTCCTTTTTATATATCATAATCCTTATATTGATACGTAAATATAATACAGTAATAATAATTTAAAAGCAAGAATTTTAGTAGCGGTACGTTCACACATCCATCAACTTAAGATTTTAAAGTAGCTCTTAAACAAAAAATTCTTTTTTTAATTGATTAATAGTAAACAAGAAAGGTTGGCAAATTAACAACTAAAGAGATTTCTTCAGGTAGGCTAATAAGTAATCTATCAAAAGATCCTTTACAAAATTCAACAGTAGCTAAACCTAATAATAAATTAATAAAAGAATGAGTTTTCCATTGTGTACGAATTTCAACATTTCCATAACAAAATTCATTAATAGTGGTTAAGAATGATTATATAGAAAATGGGAGTCATAGTGTAAATTTTTCTATAGATATTGATGGCTTAATATCTAACCCATATACCTGCGGAACAAACATTATTCTTAATAGCCTCATAGAGATTAAGAAACGTTATAAAAATTCTTGAAAGATTCTAAAACTGAGGATTCATTAAAAATACATTGGTAGCATAATGTGGTAGGGGAAATAAACGCTAAGGAAAAAGTTTGAGGAAAAAGTATTATGTTTATTGCAAATGAAAATAAAATGTATGATCCTCAGGTAAGGGTAACAGTGAATTAAAACTGGAAAATAAAGTGTCCAGTAAATAAGGAAATATTAAAGGTAGAAGAACAGAACTTTTGAGTATTAGTGGAATCGCTCAGGAAGAAATAGTGACAGCGAAATTTAAAATTACTAATTTCTGTTCATCGATTCCGAACTTTGATGAAAAATACAAGTGAAACGCTGCTAAATAGCAGCGTTTCACTTAGTGCATAAAATATATATTATTCCTTTTTAATTAACTATCAAAGTAGAGATAGTATACCATTATCATAAAAAAATTAAGGTAAGTCCAGTCCAGTACAATACCGAATCCATGCCAAAGAAGCTGTCTAATGAAATAATGTGTCTAACATTTTGGATTCAATTCAGTTATGTGTGTATTTTTACTAAATATCTAGAATGCATTATAATAAGTTGTTATCTTCTAGTAGTTGATACCAATCATCATTTTTATTACCTACAGTATCACTAATTCCTCCAGCTTTAACAAATTTACTACCTAATTCACAATATTTTCTCCCTAAATAGTAATGTTGTAAGAAATTATTCAAATTACCATAGGATTCAATAACAAAGTTTTGATCAATTAAATCTCCAAACAAACAAGAAACTTCACCATTAATTTTATTAATAAATAATGGATAGTTTTCTATTTTTCCTATACATATCCATTTATTAGCACCACCTGGCATATCATTGGTATAAAACTGAATACTATCAAGTTTTTCATGACCAAATATAGTTATTACTCCGCCATTTAATATTTCGTATTTTCCTATAATAAAATAATAATCTTTTAAAACACCTTCCTCTAATTTTTTGTCAAAGTTGTCTTGTATTTCTATTATTTCCCCAATCAGCAAACTAAATGGGTCATTACCTAAAATGTCTTTAATTAATTCTATTTTTTCTAATATTGATTTGTCCATTTTCTACTCCCTCTCAATATTTATCCTTACTCTCGAACCATAAGGGGCATCTTTTAATTGTACTCCTAAAATTCCACCAATTCGTCTATTTGTAAATTGATTCATGAATTGAAGGTTACTTCTAACGTCTTCTCCATTAAGGCCCAAATCCCAGCGGTAATCTGGATCCATATCATACTTTACTTTATCAATTAATTCTTTTGCTAATTTTTTATCTTTTGGATAATAGATTTCAATAATCTTTTTTATAACATCCTTTCGATACTGTTTTGTAACTTGAGGATCTCTAATAGGTTTTGTCTTTTGTAATAAGTTTGCATCACTCAAATCTTGTAATTTTTTCACTTTACGATCAAAATCACGTAAATTCATATCACGAAATTCATTTCCCCATTTTACATTATTTTCTAATTTTATAGTTACTTCGTAATACTCACCTAATTCATCTACTTTTTTTACAGCGGGGGGAATCTTTCTTTTTCCTATGTTTTTTTCAGAATTACTTAATTTACTTTCCCCACTGTTAATTCTTATAAAAAAATCTTTAGACGGAGAAATTTGACTTTTAAGTGGGCTTATACCAGCAAAAGCAAATCGATCTTTTAATGGTAAGTGACTTGAAATATAAGGTATATCACCTGAAAATTTCGTTAACTTTACAGAGCCTCCAAGGGAAGTTACTTTTCCAATTTATCCTGCTCCTTTATCTCCAATCCATCCTAAACCAAACTCCATAAAAATATTTGTTCCTCATTGCACCCATACCTGCTAGTGGCATAACTTGCTTTGTAACTTCAGTATTTGTTCTGATTCGGTCAATCTCTTCAATTTTTTCTAATAGTTCTAGTTCAACTACATCTGTTGAAGCGATTCTTAATTGAAATTCGGTATGAAAAGCTTCATTCTTATGGTTAAGAGCTATCAATTCCTAACTAGAAATATTTGATACATTGAAATATTCTTACATGGTATAATTTTCTTAATGATTTTGGAACTAGAAAGGGTTTAAATGATGGGAAACTTTCAAAGTAATTTTCAAACGGCTACACAAATTGCTACACAAATGAAAAATGCATCGGATACAATTCAAGGTGCGACAAATCGTTCTATAACAAAGGCGAGCCGTACTACACTATCTGTTAATGCTCAGGCGCAAGAAGCGAATCAACAAATGCTAGATTTGACTAGACAATTTTGTGGGGCCTTTCAACAAGCAATTGATAATATTCATTTAGTAGCCAAGGATTTTGAAAGAATGGATAACGAACTACAAAAGACATTTCGCTAATGTGGCAACCTACGGTAAAGGGAGAAGGGTAGGAAGAATAAGATGAGTCAAGATGTGGAAAAGCAAATAAATGAATTTAATCATGAATTACGGATAGTATTTGAAAAACAGGATCGAAATCAAACAGAGATTCAAATCCAGAGACAAGCAGAAATGGACTTTCACGAATTGAGAAATCGAAATAATCGTTTATTTAATAGGATTTTAGAAACATGGTATGGTGATAAAGATGTTTCTCATTTTTTTATGAATAAGCTTCAAGAGTCGCAACATATTGAGCGGAAATTAACATTGGAATTGGAAAATCAAAAAGAAACATTACTTAAAGAAAGACGCAATCTTATTGATTTAGAAACCGACCTTACCTATCGGCAACAGCGATTAAAAAGGGAGGACAAAGCATGAGTTTAAATATGTATTTAGGGGAAGTACAAAATCAGACCCAAAGCATGAATGCTGTATGTGTCGCTACTATCCAAGCTATGGAGCAAGCAATCCAATCAATTGATACCTTTGCAACTGATACAGTTTTACAAGGGAAAACATATAGTAGTGCAAAAATATTTTTTGTCCAAACTTTTCGACCTTTAGCACAAGGTATCATTTATTTATGTGAAGAATTAATCCGTCAAAATGATGCATTTCCAAGCGATTTTCAATCACAAGTTGCTTCCACAGATGTTATTGAACAAGAAATAAGAGAGCAAATTCAAGAAATTAATCGAATGATCTCAAGTATAGAATCGATTAGTATTGCTACAGTATTGCCTAGAATAGATGCCATGGTTATTGTTTTAGTCGAGATGAGAAAAAAACTGCAAGAAAAATTAGAGCATCTATATGAATTTAACTATACGTCTAGTAATAACTACAACGCAGCTCTTCAACTTGTGGCTAGTATTACTGCCGGCCTTGCTGAAGTCCAAAGTGGAAAAGGATTTAGTCCTGTAAGTGGTACGTTTAGTACACAAGGATTAAATATGGATTGGACCGTTTCGATCCAAGAAATTGCTGATGAAAGAAAACGTCAAGTTGATAATCTTTTAAAGGAAGGATCAATGGAAGAGGGAGCGGTGTGCAAGAAACCTCCTGAAAAATCTACTTCTGAAAAAATTATAGATGGTATTTTAGAAGGTACGGGTCAAGCAGTTGAAGATACAATAGATGGTGTTGTGGCACTTGGTAAATGGGAAACATGGGAGAACATGGGGTACGCTGTTACTCATTTAAATGAAACCTTACCTGCTATGTGGAACACATTATCAGATTCGTTTATTAATGATGTAATAAATGGAGATGCTGAAAGTCGTGCTAAGTGGGGAAGTTATGCTTTTACACAAATTGGACTTGGACTTATTGGTGATAAGGGGATAAGTAAAGTCACTACATTAGCAAAAGGTGCAAAATTCTCTACAGGAATGTCTTCTTTCGCAAATAAATTACCACTGACGGATCGGTTGGCATTTGCAGGTGCAAGTGGATTTGGAAGCAATCAAATAAAAACATTTGAAGTTTTACGCAAAGCTCGTGAAACATTTATGTTTTCAAAAACTGGTGGAAGAAGTAAAGTTAAAGATGTACAAGAAGTAATTCAGGACTATGCAGATAAAGTTTTTGATAGAGTTGAGATGAAAAATGAATATCCCGATTCCTATTCAGCATCTCAAAAACTGCGTGCAGAACTTAAAGATGCAGGAGTTGAAACACCGCCATATCCTAATGCAACACATCATATTGCACCTTGGAAGGATAAAAGGGCGAAACAAGTGCAAGAGCTATTAGAAGAGTTTGAAATACACCATGATTCAGCGGCTAATGGAGTATTTTTACCCTATAAAGTGAACGATTATGTGACTACTGAAGCGCTACATATAGGTAATCATAGTCCAGAGTATATAAGGGAAGTATACAGAGTATTAAGTGAAGTGAAACGCTTTGGGGGTAATCAAGAAGATGCAGTTGCTGCCTTGCATAGTATAAGAGAGAGGTTATTGGATGGTAGTTTAAAACTAAATTAATTTAACCAATCATAGATACTTAATAATTAAATTCTGAAGGAGTAAAAAGGTATGAAAATTTGGCAATTAAAAAGCTTATTTGATAACTATCAATCTTTTCAGCTACTAAATTTAAAAGAAGACCGTAAAAAATATTTTGATGGGAAAATTGATTTGGCAATAAAACTGTCTGATTCGTGGGGGGAAATTTTTATTGAATGTGTAGAAGGTGATAAAAAAAGTGACTGTCCTATGTTCTGGGGAGAACTTGGTACACCACTGATTAGCAGAAAAGCAAAAGAAATATTAGAGCCTCTAATCTGTAATAATGTTGAGTTCCTTCCATTAATTCATGATGTTACAAGTGAAGTTTATTACCTAATAAACGTTCTAAATACAGTTGATGCAATTAACTACAATAAAGCAGTTTTGGAAAAACTAAGTACAGGGTTAATAATAGGGTTCGAAAAATACGCATTTTTAGCCAATAAAGTTGAGGGGCAGATAATATTTAAAACATTTTTAAATCAAAGATTACATTCTTCTACTGTCTTAGTATCTGATGAATTTAGAAATACAGTTTTAGAAAACAATTTAAAAGGTTTCGAATTTGTTGAGGTATGGGATTCAGAAGAGAGTGCGTAAAGAAATCTAATTTAATTAGATTAGTAATGTGAATCCATATCTAATAGAGTAAAAAATAAGAAGCTTATGCACTTGTATAAGCTTTTTATTATGAATAAGTATAGAAAGTGATGGTAATTTATATTCAAGATATATTTTAGAATCACAAAGTAAATAGTAGTAAACGATTTTTTGTTACGTAATATTCTATTTTACTTTAGAAGATAAAAGAATAGTTAAGGGGAATAAGCATGAAAATATGGGGATTAAAGAGTGTATTAGATAACTATGAGTCTTTCCAGTTATTAAATTTTGAAGAAGATCACAAAAAATATATTGATGGAAAAATAAGTTCGATAACTCGTTTAACAAATTCATGGGGGAAAATATATATAGAGTGTATTGAAGGAGATAATCATAGTGATTTCCCTAAATTTTGGGGAGGAGCTGGTGCACCAATGATTAGTGAAAAAGCCAAGCAAGTACTTGAACCTTTAATAGACGATAATGTTGAATTTTTACCACTCTTACGCAATTCAACTAGTGAGGTATATTACTTGGTCCACGTGTTGAATGCACTAGATGCAATTGATGGAGATAAAGCAATCTTTAAAAAACTGATTACAGGCCTTATAGTAGGCTGTGAAAAGTTCGCATTTGATTTTAATATAGTTCAAAATGAAATGATTTTTAAAGTTTATATAAATGGAAAAATTCATCCGACGGTTGTCTTTATTTCAGACGAGTTGAAGGCTCTTATTGAACAAAGTGAATTAAAAGGTTTTCAATTTACTGAAGTGTGGGATTCAGAAGAGGGTGCCTATCAATAATCTAATTTAATTAGATTATTGATAGGCACCTATATCTAATAGAGTAAAAAATAAAAAGCTTAAGCACATTGAAGTGAGCTCGAATATTAGTACGTGATAAAAACATCACCTGAATTCGCATTCTAATCTTTCTCGTTTTATCTTTTTGCAACGATGAATGAGGAAGAATGCTTAACATGTTTTAACGTATTTCCCGAAAGAATTCTCCTTCCACAAGCGTGTGAAGGGCGTAATCCGACGATAGGTGGGAGATGAATTTTGGTTTGGCGGAGCCAAAAGGCTTTGCTTTTTAGTAGTCGATGAACAATCACACGGGTTGGGATTTTATCAGTCATTCCTACATAAGCGTTGGATTATTTTGCAGGTTTGTCTAGAATGAAAAGAGCTTATTAAACCATCCATTATTCACGTTCTTCTTCATATATTTATACCACGATTATTTTTTTGTTGTTAAAATTAGTTTTTAAGAAGCATATGTTTTAGCAACTGCAGAAATTCTGTATCACTTTTATCATCTTTTATATAATCCTGTTCGTAGTTAAAAATCATTCGTACTAACATAAAAGCTGTAAGCGGTAATGGTACCTTATGCAAAGCTCCTTGCTGATAACCTTTTTCGAGTAAATTACTTATCATGTTAATTGCTTCTTCTTCAGATTGTTTAAAACAAGTTGTAATTTCAGGTGAATGGTACTCTTTATATTCTTGAAAGAGTGTAGAAACAAACGGATCTTGATGATATTCTAGGCTGATATAATGGAGAATTTTTTGTATTCGAAGTAAAACATCTTTTTCTTCTTTATATAAATTAAATAATTGTGAGCGTTTAAGCTGAATATGACGCATATAGCAGTCGCATAATATTTCAGTTTTATCTGTATAGTAATAATAAATAGTACCTTTACCAACTTTAGCTGTCTTTGCAATTTCATCAACTGTTGTGTTACGGACACCACGCGTAGAGAACAGTATTGTGGCAGATTGAATGATTTTCATCTTTTTATTTTCTTTTTCTAATTTGATCATTGTCTACACCCTATCCTTGAAATATTTAGCGAAGTTTTCTGTCTTTACATTCTGTATCAGTTTATTTGTAATTTTGTAACTCCTAATAGAAAGTCCTCTATTTGCTTCTTATAGAATAACATACACCATTCTTATTTCTAGTATATAACTATAATAGAATGCAACTTTATAACCTAGGGATAAAGTTGAAAGTTTGAGGTAATAATTTTTATAATCGGACGATGAGAATTCAAGTGAAAGGGGACAGTGATTTCTTTCTTGAGTGAATTATTTGATTTTTTATTTAATTCATTTTATTATATAAACATGACTAAAAGATGTTTTTAGTCGGATTTTTTTACGGAAAACCGACTAATATTGGATTTTAGTCGGTTTCTATACTATTTGAGAGAAGGTAGACACTATGTGTGGAATTGCAGGGTGGATAGACTGGTCTAAAGACCTGTCTCATGAACAAGAAACGTTAAAAAAATGACAGATGCTATCATTCACCGAGGACCTGATGCAGAGGGGCATTGGTTTTCAAAACGAGCGGCATTAGGTCATCGACGTCTCATCGTCATTGATCCTGAAGGTGGCCTTCAACCTATGCTGTATAAAGATGGAAATGATACGATTGGCCTTACGTTCAATGGAGAAATTTATAACTATCAAGAATTACGTAAAGAACTTGAGGAGAAAGGTCATGAATTTCAGACCAAGTCGGATACAGAGGTATTACTACACGCTTACTTAGAGTGGCAAGAAGATTGTGTTCAACACTTAAATGGGATTTTTGCTTTTGGTATTTAGGATGAAAGATTTGGGAAATTGATACTTGGTCGTGACCATCTAGGTGTGAAGCCTTTATTTTTCGCTCAAAGGGGAAGCGCAATTCTCTTTGGTTCAGAGTTAAAAGTTTTACTTTCGCATCCACTTGTAGATGCTGAGGTAGATAAAGAAGGACTTTCTGAAATATTCTGTCTTGGACCAACACGTACTCCTGGTCATGCTATTTTCAAGGATATACATGAAGTGCGTGCTGGCCATTATATGACGTTTACCTCTAATGGCTCGACTACGACACAGTATTGGAAACTTGAAAGTAAAAAACATGTAGATGATATTGATACAACAGTCGAGACAATCCGCTCCATTTTACAAGATACGGTTAAGCGTCAGTTAATTGCTGATAAACCAGTGGTATCTATGCTTTCCGGAGGTTTAGATTCCAGTGGTTTAACAGGTTTAGCAGGAAATGAATTTGGGAATAAAGGGGAACGCCTTCATACATATTCCCTGAATTTCATCAATGATGAAAAAGACTTTGAGCAAGACTTCCTTCGTTTTGATCGTGATGAACCTTGGGTGAAACGTGTGGCTGAATATGTAGGAACAAAGTATCATTCTATAGAGTTAGGATCAGATAGTTTAATAGAGTATTTATTAACTCCAATGCGAGCGCGTGATCTACCTGGAGTTGGAGCACTAGAAACGTCTCTTTATTTGTTATTTAAGGAAATGAAAAAAGATGCAACAGTTGCACTTTCAGGCGAATCCGCAGATGAAGTATTCTCAGGATATCCATGGTTCCATCAAGAGAAGTTTCTAGATGCAGAGATATTCCCTTGGAGTGTTAATTTATGGTATAGTACAGAAATTTTATCAGAGGATTTTAAAGCGAAGATTAGCCCTGAAAAATATCAAAAACAAAAATTTGAAGATGCGGTTGCTGAGGTTTCCTTTTTAGAAGGTGAAAGTGATCTGCAAATGAAGCAACGTCAAATGTCTTACATGTTTATTACACGTTTCTTGCCATTTATGCTAGAACGAAAAGATCGCACAAGTATGATGAATGGCTTTGAAGTACGAGTTCCATTTTGCGATTACCGGCTTGTAGAATACTTATGGAATGTCCCATTCGAAATGAAAAGCATAGACAATATTGAAAAAGGTATTTTACGTCGAGCTTTAAAAAATGTACTTCCAGAAGATGTACGTTATCGCAAAAAAAGTGCATATCCAAGCACTAAAGATGCCTCTTATCTACAAGGTATTAGTGATTGGATGTTACATGTGTTGAACAATCCAGAATCACCTATTTTGCCATTAATTAATGTAGAAAGAGTTCGTGCTATTGCAGAAGGAAAAGACGAAGTAATTTCAGGTAATGATGCACGAGGTATAATAGATTATTTACTTCAAGTTAATGGTTGGCTTCAGGAATATAATATTAAATTAGTATGGTAGATGTAATTTTCAAATAAAGAGAATTGCTGAAACATTAATGACCTAAGTAAACCGTATTTCCAATGGATTAGATAGTTATCTAATAATTGGAGATGCGGCTTTATAAAAAATAATAATATGTTTATAAATGTAAAACCTACGGAAACTTTTCCTGTGGGTTTTTTAAGTAGTTTTTACGAAATTATGAGTGTTTTTTATTTTGTATTTCAATAAGTTTATCTTGTACCATTTTTATATAATATTCTTTTTCTGTTAGTTCAAATATAAATGATGCTTTTTTCCAGTTATAAACAACATCTTCTACATTGTGTTGTTTAATCTTTAATAAACACTGACTTTTTAAATAGAATAGTTCACCTAAGTGGAAGAAAAACAGTTCTGGCAGGTGCTCAATTATATACCATATTCATTGGCAAGAGAGAGAAAAGAAGTAAAGAATCATGAATGAAAAGGGGAGAATATACTATATTACGACAAATGAACCCTTTGTATATGTGAAGTAGAAAAAGTAAAAGATCACCTGTAAAGGGCGGTTGAAAATTGGTCTTATTATTTATTTTTTCAAGCTCTTTTTAAGAGTTCAACTATTTGTACTAGCTATTCTATAGGAGTGAGGTTTAAAGCAGGAAAATAAATTTCGGTATTATGTGTAATGAATTCTTACTTTTCATGAACAGATAAACCACTTTGTAGGATAGCTGTAATAATAAAACTACCATTTTATGGGGGTCATTTCCGAATGATCTATTACCATCAATTTAATATTTTTTAAGTTTCCCAAAAACTGAAGTGATTACTAAAGTCTTTATAAGGAAATAGAAAGCTTTTTAATTCTTGACTAATATCTTCTAGATTCCCATATATATTATCTGCTGCTAAATTAATTTCCTCATTAAAATTATATAGCTGTTCATCTACATAACTGAATCCCTCACAGCAATTATTATGTATCAAATTAGATATAAATGGTTTTATTTTCAATACATTTTCTTCATTTAGGATAAATTTATCCCATAACAGCCCCAGTATTATTTTTACGGGTAATTTTTTAGCATACATTCCTTTTACGTTTTTTAATTTAGGTACGATGTCAACCAACTTATCATTACTAGATAGAGAAACTTCTATAATTTCAATAGAAGGGGTATCTAATGCTTCAATTGTCTGATCAGCCCAATCAATTATTTCAGTTTTTGAAAATAAACCAATTTGTAACCCTATACTCAGAACCTCAGCTTTTATTTTTACATTAGCCATATATATAACTCCTTAGATTTTTTGATAATTATACATCGCAGTAACCTGAATTTCAAAAGGTTGTTGCTAGTATGCAGTAGCTACAGGGATTTTTAAACTTAGGATACTTCCGCGTTGTTACCAGGCTAAAAGATAAAATCCCTCCTAAAACGAAAAAAGATGAACAAAATAATAAAAAAAGTTCATTCCTATTTCTTTTTTAGTTTCTATTCCTTAGTAAAAGAACTTAGTAGATGAAAAGGTTAGATTGCACAATTAATTGGGAGATAAGTACAAGTAACTTTGAATCTCTTGAACAAATACTTCTAATTTATTATATATAGAAATAGATATAATAAATTCACCCTTTCCTATGATTCTACAGAAAGAATTACCTATTTTTATATTTGTAGGATAGTTTTAGATACAAAAACACAGAATTTAGCAACCTATACATGACTTAATGTAAAATATATATTGCATTTATATTATTAATAATCTAATATATAAAATATAAGATTTATGGCGTGAAGTTATCTTTACAAGTGAGGTGTATTTAATGTCTTTAAGTAAAGTGAAGATTGCAAGAGTTGGTCGATATTGTAAACGTTATTCGACAAACCATTAGTCTTATTGAAAGTAATAATTATAACCCTTCTTTAAAACTTTGCATTCATACAGCTAAAACACTAGATAAAAGTTTAGATAAATTATTTTGGGAGGAATTTTAAAATGGAAAAACTAAAAAAATGGTTTTCACTCAGTACACACCCAGATGAAAGAATTCAACAAATCGAAATGAAAATTTGGGCTCAATCTGGAATTATTGTCCTACTTATAGCTTTTGTTGATTTTGTAATAAGAGGAGCATATCTACCCCGTCCATTTTTAGAATGGGCTGCTTCATTAGCCATTATAACTTTTTATATGATATTCTTTTTTATTAAATCTATTTTGACTGGTATTTATGAAACAGATATTAATAATAAAGAACAATTAAATGAAAAGTTAAAAGAAAAAATGAGTAATACCTTTATTTTATGTTTTGTCGCAATAGGTGCTACCACATACAAATATAACTTACCTGAAGATTTCGTTGGATGGTTATCAGTAATAGCAAGATTTATTATACTTTTCGCTTTCTTATTTGGTATTCAATATCTTATTACAGTATTAGCATGGAAGAAATCAAATAAAATTTAATAAGTATAGATAAAAAAGCTTATCTTTTAGCACTTAATGATAAGCTTTTTATTATTTTTTCATCTTTTTTTGTTTTGGGGTACAATGAATTTCTTAGCTTGATGGTGATGTGGTACCGCCACATCACCATCAAGCTAAGAAAATAGAACTACCCCCAGAACAAGATTTTGTGCTAATTTGTAATAAAAAAGCTGGTTTTTTCGTTTTGGGAATACCTTAAAATTTTAAGTTGATGGGCATGGGATTCAGCCCACGTTTTAACGAAAATATACGCTAAGCGAATCCCAACATAAAGCGAGCCGAATTTTCTACTCTTAAGAAAAATTTTGGTTCGTTTTATGGTTTCATGACAAGTTTTTTACTGAGCAATAAAGTTCTTTATTGGAACAGGCTACTTTCTTCAACAATCGGGCCAGATTGTTGAAGAAGAAATATAATAAAAATGCTTTTGATTGTTTTATTAAACGAATTAAACCGCAAAAAACAAGAAGAATTCCCCCCTTTTTACTAGTACACTAAATACTATAAAAGGGGGGAGATCATGAACAATAAAGCCATTGGATTATTTCAAGGAATTGCGTTATACATTTCAGCTATTCTAGGATCAGGTGTCCTTTTTTTATCGGGGGTAACGGCCTCAATAGCGGGCCCTGCATCTATTGTATCCTGGTTTATCGTTATTATAATTAGTTTTCCGCTTGCTTATTCCTTTGCTAGTTTGGCACGGATATATCCTGATTCCGGTGGAGCAGCAACCTTTGTTAGAAATTCTTTTGGATATCATCTTGGCAATATCGTTGGGTGGTTTTACTTTGTAACAGCAGCAGTTGGTCAAACGATTGTATCTTTAACTGGTGCTTTTTACGTCAGTCAGGCATTTGGATTTTCGCATTTTGAAACAATTGAAATTGCCGTCTTTATTTTGGTAATTGCAGGTGTTTCCAATTATTACGGCGTAAATGTTAGTGGTAAAGTTGCATTGATTTTAAGTTCTTTATTACTGATTCTTTTAGCGTCAGCTATATTTGTGGCGTTTCCAAGAATACAATGGGGAAATTTTAATCCCTTTGTTCCAAATGGATGGTTTTCTGTCGGGAACGCTATAACGGTTATCTTTTGGTCATTTTTCGGTTGGGAGGCGATTTGTAATCTGGCTGTGCACTTTAAAAGGCCAGAAAAAGATATTGTCAAAGGAGCAGTTATTAGTGCAGTTGTCATTGGATTATTATTTTTAGCGCTAAGCCTTGTCACTATTGGAACGGCCACGTATGGCAGTCAAGAAAGCAACCTGTCTCCTATTGGTGTTATAATGGGAGATACAGTAGGTGGAGGTGCCAAAGTCGTTACAGCAGTTTTAGCTTTAATTATTTGTACAGGGACAGCGAATGCTTTTGTAGCCAGCCTAACGCAATTAGGATATTCATTAAGCAGAGATGGTGCTTTTCCAAAATTTTTCTCAAGGTTGCATGCAACTACTCAAATTCCAAGACAGATGGTATTGTTTGTTATCTGTTTTTCGGTAGCAGGTGTATTAGTAACAAAAGCTTTGTCACTAACGTTTGATGATATTTTGTTTATACCGACTTCTCTTGGAATTCTAGTTTATGTTCTTTCAATGGCAGCAGGCGTTAAATTGTTTAGGAAGAACACACCGGCATGGTGGGCATCGTTAATCTCTTTCATTTTATGTTTGCTGGTGATTCCATTTTTTCAATTATATATATTTGTCCCGTTAATTGTCGTGGCTATATATGCGATTTATATGATTTTGAGTAATAAGATTTTCGCCTACAAGGGGGGATTAAAATCTAATGAAGGATCAAAATAACCTTTCCAGAGATACCATGTGGAAAGCAACAGTATCATGTGATTCAGCGTATGACGGGATATTCTTTTACGCAGTCAAGACAACTGGAATTTTTTGCCGGCCTTCTTGCAAGTCTAAGGTTCCTAATTATGAAAATGTATCCTTTTTTTCAAATGCGCACGAAGCTCAAAGGGCAGGCTATCGCCCATGCAAAAGATGCCGATCAGATCTAAATATAAAAATATACGACCCGTTCGAATGCGTTTTGGAAGATACTATGCAATTGATAAAAAATAATTATGTTCAAAACATGTCTTTAAATGAAATTGCATCAAGGGTAGGAGTTAGTCGTTTTCATTTAAATCGGATTTTCAAAGAAAGAACAGGGTATACTCCTCGAATATATTTAGAAAGGATCAGAGTTAAGAAAGCAAAGGAACTTCTCTTGACAACGGTCTTTAATAGTACAGAGATTGGTTATCAAACAGGCTATCAAAGTGTATCTAGTTTTTATAATGCATTTAAAAGAAATACAGGATTTTCACCGAGTCAATTCCGTGCTTTCCATAGTGGAAATACCGTAAACCAAGAACTTGACTGAATTCACGTTCTTTAACAAAAGATAGCATGAATTAACAAGAGTGCTTTGTACTCATCGTATTTTTCGATAAATCATTACTGATTGATTAAAAGTAAACAACTTTGTATTGAACAATAATAAGCCATTTTTTCTCTGTTATAGAATTGTAAGCTTTTTAATTCAATCCTCAACAAACAGGCAAGATTATTGAACAAGTTTTATGAACTTTAGTGGTAGCATCATTAGTGAAATACTTTATAACAACTAATTAAGGAGGGATAGAATATGAGAAATAACTTTCAAATCGTTGCGTTGCAAGAGAAGGAGTTTAATAACCTATTTCTAATGAATGAAGAAGTATTAAAAAGTATCGGGGCAGTCAAAATAATAGCAAATAAAAACCCTGGATATCCTTGCAGGATAAGTTTGAAGGATGCAGAGGTAGGAGAAGAGGTAATTTTACTGAATTACCAATATCATAGTGTTAATTCGCCTTATAAAGCAAGTGGTCCTATATTTATACGAAAGGGAGCAACTACTGCTAAGCTAGATGTAAATGAAATTCCGCATATGTTACATCATAGGTATCTATCTGTACGCGGCTACAATGCTGACTCAATGATTGTAGAAGCAAGGGTTACAGAAGGTGTAAATTTAAGAGAAAATATAGATGAAATTTTTGATAATAAAGAAGTAGAATATATTCACATTCTTAACGCTAAACCAGGATGCTATAACTGCCTTGTTAATAGAGTGTGAAAAAATTAAAAATGCAAACTTCTATTATCCTATAAGGGGTACCACCAATCGCTATCAAGATAATTCAACAAAACCCTCCCTAAAATGAAAAAAAATACGCTATTCTTTTTGTAGAATCATAGGAAAGGATGGCGCTTTTGAATGTCTATTTCTGTATCTGATGAATTACAACTATTTGCTCAAGAGATTCAAAGTTTTTTATCTCCAAATACCTTACGGGATCTTGCTAGAGATGTTGGTTTCGTACAAAGAACCAGTAAATACCAAGCAAAAGATTTAGTCGCTTTATGTATATGGATAAGTCAAAATATCGCTACAACCTCTTTAGCGCAGCTATCTAGCTGTTTAGAAGCATCCACAGAAGTACTCATCAGTTCGGAAGGACTGTATCAAAGGTGTAATAAATCAGCCGTTCAGTTTTTACAACATATATTGACTAACCTTCTAAATAAAAAATTAACTTCATCTATACCACTTTCTTCTCCATACACCTCTATTTTCAAGCGTATTCGCATTTTAGATTCCACTGCATTTCAGCTTTCAGATATATTTTCAACCATTTATCCTGGGGCTGGAGGATGTAGCTATACTGCTGGGATGAAAATTCAACTTGAATATGACCTATTAAGCGGCCTAATTCAAAAAATGAAACCCGATAGGGGTTATTTCGCATGCAAACCTTTAAATTCTCTAAGTCTGGCTTTTAGAAAAAAGAAATAATCACTACTATACTTGACATTGTATAATCTTAGCTTGATAGCGATGTGATCATGTCCTTTTTTAGAGTCATACTATCAGTATATCCAAGATTAGGAGATTACTTGCAAGAGTCTTGGAAGTATTGCAACCGTGCTGTGTTATAATTCTAAAGTACTAACATTTCAAGTAGGATTTATAGATGTCGGTTTGACATATGCAATGTAAAATCAATCTGTTATTTTGAGGGTTTAGGCTACCATTATTTAAACTAACATTCACACTAAAAGAAGTACAAGGAGGAAGGTATATCTATTAAAATAATGAGGTATACCAAATTAGAAATGAACATTAAATTTAATAAAAAAGTAGTAGCATTTACGGCAGGATTAACGGTATTATCTTCACCATTGGTATCGTTTGCAGAGGAACAACAATTAGTAAACAATAAGCAACCTACAAACGTTCAGGAACAAAGTAAAACAGCATCAGATGAACAGGCTTTAAAAAGTATTGAAGCTAGTTTTGAAGAGGTAGACGGACGTGGTGGAGGTACTGTCGACAATAAGAAAGTAGATAGTCTTCAACGTTCAGAAGGTATTCATGAAGAAACAGGTACTCTAACTGTTCCTAACAATTCAAACAGAACAAAACGTAGTCTGTCTCCCATATCACCTAGCACCTCTAGTACAATAAATGGTGTTCCATTCACTGAATGGATTGTACCAGCAGGTAACGATAATATTCGTCCTCAAAACTATATGAGTCCAAAGTACATTACAATTCATGAGACTGATAATACAAGTGTAGGGGCAGGTGCTAGAAACCACGCCCAATACCTTTATAACCAAGCAGTAGGCAACACAGACCGAGCTGCATCGTGGCATTTTACAGTAGACGATAAAGAGATTTATCAACACCTACCATTAAACGAGAACGGATGGCATGCAGGAGACGGTGATGGTTCAGGTAATAGAGAATCCATTGCAATTGAAATCGCAGTTAATAGTGACGGAAACTACAGTAAAGCGGTAGATAATGCTAAGAAACTTGTAGCTTATTTAATGAAAGAAACTGGTGTACCGTTAAATAACATTGTAAAACACCAAAAATGGAGCGGTAAAATCTGCCCTGCTAACATGATTAATAATGGGCAATGGGATGTATTCGTAAATAGCGTTGAGGGGTATTATAATAATCTTTATCAACCAAAGGATGACATTACAGGAGGGTGGTATGAAGAAGCTATTCGAGAGTTAAATAGAAGAGGTATTATGATAGGGGAAGGAAACGGAGTTTTCGCACCCAATAGAGCGATAACAAGAGCCGAATTTGCTCAATTAATCTCTAACTCTCTAAACCTGCCAGCTGGAGATGCTTCATTTAAAGACCTAAACGATGCAAATTCAACTTTACGGGATGGTATTAAACGTACTGCAAGTGCAGGTATCATTCAAGGTAGAGGAGATGGTTATTTTGACCCAAACACACCTATTACAAGAGAAGAATCAGCAATTATTGTAAACAAGGCTTTACAGTATAAAGGTATATGGGGACCAGTTGTAAACCTACCATTCTCAGATAAAGACCAAATTATATATAAAGAAGACGTACAAAGACTGTATGGCCTAGGTATTGTAAGAGGTAAGGGTGACAATCAATACGACCCTAAAGGAACAACAACTCGTGGTGAAACAGCAACATTCATTCTAAATATGCTACAAGTAATTGAAAATGGTAGTGTTGAAAAGGTAATTGGAACGGCTCAAATTAATGGTATTGGGGTAAATGTTCGAAGCGGATCAGGTACAAACTATTCTATTGTTAGAAAGACAAGTAAAGGCGAAAAAGTTACAGTATATGAAGAAAAGAATGGTTGGCTAAGAATTGGAACAGGTCAGTGGATTTATTATGACTCTAGTTATATTGACTATAACAGATTATAAAAGACTAAATAGTTAAAAGAACAGGTCATATTTGGATATATAACTTAATCTCAGGTTGTGAAGAAGAATTTCTCCACAACCTGTTTTTGTGTCTGCCCCCTTTTTACCTACCAATACTGATAAAAAGAGGAAAAGGAGAGATTCATTATGATGGGTGCATCGAAAAATCACCGTGATCAGCGTGTATACAATTTAATTTACCTTATGTTTTTACGTATGACTTGAGCAGGTCCTTTTGAAAATAAGGGAAAGATCATTTAATGTGCTTCCCCGGAATATTGATTACCCATTTTCTAAAAAACAAACAATTTAATTATATCAATAATAAGATTATTTAATATAATGTATTAATCCTAACAGAAGGGAGGATTATCCATGCAATTAGTTTGTTTTAAATTAGTAAATGGTCAATACTTTTTAGTTGTAGAAGGTATCGAGATTCCTGCGCCAATTCCAGCGTTTGCTGCAGCTTTATTAATTGGTTTAGGAGTAATCCCGCTTTGTTCTTAATTTAAGGAATTCCAAACAGCTCTATCTTTCAATCGATAAACCCTTAAGTATATGCATGCTTGGGGGTTTTTTATAATAAAAAAGAAAAGGCGCCATAAGGCGCCCCCACAAATAGGTAGATAAGACTTTAGTTTTCCACTCTAAAGAAATTTTGTATCAGCTCTTTGAAAGTATATAATAATATCTGATTGAATTATTATGCATTATTACATACTTTTCTCAAACCCTCTAGTTTCTATTAGATAAAATAGAATCCTAATATTACTAAAAATCAAATAAATATTTCTAAAAACCCTAAATATTTATAAGGGTAATAAAAGTGATACATTTAAGGTGCAAATTATAAAAAATATTAAAGGGGGAATAAAGCAGTATTTAAAAAGAACTATTATCAATGGTGAGCAGTTATATAGGTTATATGAACCTGTATCTTGTTAAAAAAGGGTACTCATTTGAGTGTACTTTCTTTGACTTGAACCACCTTGATTTTTATAAGATGAATGTTGGAGGCAGATCCCAATAGAGGCATAATGAAACGGAATACCAACATCGCTTTAGGTATCCTATCATGCAGTAAAATCTTATTATTTAAATGAATTGTTTTACTGGATTCAAAGGATTGAAAAGCGTATTTAAAATTGTAATACCTTTGCAGAGATAATAAAGGTATTTAATTAAAACTCCTGTTGGTTAAAGTGAGTTTTTCAACAGATTACTATTTTAGGGTCAACTCTGTAATGTAATGATACAGAGGCATTTGTCTATTGGGTTTTCAGAAGGATTTAAAATCGTATATCTAAAAAATATAAACATATATATTTTAAGAGAACTGAGTTTAAAAGTATAACGATAAATGTGCTGGGTTTACTGACACATTGATAACCGAAAAAACAAACTATTCAAGGCCAGTGCTATCAGATACTACAATTCTACTAGTCACGTTAATTATTTCTCACTTGTAATAGGGGGGATTGTAGTATTTTGAAATGTATCTGTTTTTATTTCCCTATATGAACTATTATATCAACGGGCTCCTTACTGAAATAATGAAGAATCATCACTTGTTTATTCTGATTTCTGGAAAAGTTTTAATAGATTCATGCTGAACAAACATACTTTTTAGAAAGAGGAGAGATTATTGATGGATAGTCAATTACTATATCAACAGCAAAAAAGAGAAAATGCACTTGTGATTGGAGCCGGTATTGCAGGATTGCTTACTGCACGCGTGCTTTCCAGTTATTTTGAGAAAGTGATAGTTGTTGAAAAAGATGAGTTACCTCAAAAACCATCTGAACGTCCAGGTACACCCCAAGACTTTCATCCTCATCGTGTATTACCACGCGGAGAAATAATTATGAACCGTTTCTTTCCTGGATATGTTGATGATTTATTAAATCTAGGTGCCCATAATGTCAAGAATGATAAAATGATTCGATTTTCTCCTTATGGGGCACTTGAGCTAGTTATAGAAAGAAAAGGTGCAGCAAGCAGTCGAGCATTGTTAGAATGGACAATCCGCCAACGTGTGCAAGAAATTTCTAATGTACATTTTTATTCAAAGCAAGCGGTGACAGGCCTTTTAGCTTCGTCTGATCACAAGCGTGTTATTGGAATTAATATTCAAGAAAGAGACGAATTAAAAACAAAGCGAACTGTGTTAACCGATTTGGTAGTCGACACATGTGGTCGTCAATCTAAACTCAATAAATGGCTTACATCTATGGGATATGATGTTCCGGAGCCAGAACGTTTAAAGGTGAATTTTGGATATAGCACGAGATATTATAAAGTACCTTCACATATCAAAGAGAAATTGAGTGCAATTTCTGAAGGCGATCCTGCTAAAAACGTTGGTGCTGTAGGGTTATTATATATTGAAGATAACATAGCTCAAGCGCTACTATTTGTTGCTGGAGGTACGCACTATCCACCAACCAATTCAAAAGAATATGAAAAAGAACTGGATTCTTTAGTTACCCCTATGATGAGAGAGTTAATTAAAGAGTTAGAACCAATTAGTGTCCCAAGAGGATTTAGAGCGCAGGAGTCAATTCGTCAACATTTTGAACTAATGGAAAATTGGCCATCTGGATTATTAGTGTTAGGTGATGCTTTTTGTAACTTTGATCCCATTTATGGACAGGGGATGACCGTAGCTGCCATTGAAGCTGAAATGTTAGATACTTGTTTAAAAGAACACTCTACTCATAAACCTGGATTCGAACGCAAGGTGCTGCAACGTATGCAAAAAGCTATTGAGCCGGCATGGTGGCTGAGTTCAATTGCGGATTTACGTTGGAAAGGTGTTGAACATGTAGGAGCCGTTCCACTAAAAGGTGTGAAATTTACACAGAAATATTTTGATTTATATCTTAAACAAGCTGTAAAGCAAGCAAATGAAGGTAATTCATCCATGCTCCAAAAATATATAATGATGAATGGGCTAGTTCATTCGCCTCATGAAATCATTAACTTAGATATGTTAAGGATGTTAATCAATGAAGATGAGTCTTTAGAAGAGAATGAACTTTTGAATGAACTTGGAGAAGTAGATAAGAAATCACTGCAAGAAAGAATACATGAATTAATCCCTTCCTTTACATTAGCTTTTGAGAATAGCATTCCAGATCTGTTCTCATCCATTTCAATTTCTAATGCCAAATAAGGAAAAGAAACATTGCTCTAATTAGGGCAATGTTTCTTTTATTAGATAAGCAGTATTTAATCAACTAATTTTTCAATTGTTGGCATTATAGCGATTGGTGGTAAAGAGTAAGTCCAAGCAGCAGCGTATACGTTTAATTTTTCACCTAATTTGTAGTTTTCACCATTGGATACAGGTACTCTTAAAATTTTATTTTGGGAAACTAGCTCCCACCAATTATTCTGATAATAAAGTGCTTCTTCTTTCGTAAAAGTATCAGCAACAATTAAGTAATTATCGTCTGCTGAAATAACATAGCCCGTGAAAGGTATTTGTATTCGTACCTGTTCCTCCTTAATTGGAGAAGTGTTATTGGCAGTATCCGCAGAAGCAGGTGTTAAGCCAAAAGTAAATCCGCACCCTAATGTTAATGTTGTAACTACTGTTAATAATTTTTGTTTTTTTGAAAACATAATAGAAAGCCTCCTTAAATTTTATTATCACACCAACACCTTTCTATTCATTTAGATATAAAGCCTTTCTTCGTTCAAATATTTAACAATTTTGTCATAAATAAAACAAAAATGTATGTGATATGTATTTTTTTAGAGTGATTTATGATATAATTCACTAGGTAAAGTATTTTCGTGGTTCATCTCTATATAGTTTTTTACCCTACTTACTCTGTAAAATATTATTGGTAAAGAGAGAATGTTTTCTCTCTTCTTTTTTTATTTGATATTAATAATATCGTTAATAAAGGATGATTAATATTTTTCAGGCTATTTTGTTGTTGGTAATAAGTTTTGGTACTTATATTGAACTAGATAAAATAATAGCAAAAGATAATAAAAAAGGAGTTTATCTCCTCGTATTATTCCTCTTTATAATCGGATTTGTTATAAACTTCTACTATACATTCTTATAAAAGTACATCACAATAGGCGATACTTCAAAAAAAGAATCCTGGTCTTTAGAGGATTCTTTTTTTGCCCTCATTCACTTTTCCTCCTTAACAAACCAGATTAGCTAGCCAAAACAGGATATGCGAAGGGTAGGGGGCAAAGCTGGGGCGTGGAAAGCCTTTTGACTATGTGTAATTGTTTCACTGCCTCTTTTAATTCTTTTCCTGCTTTAAAAGCAGGTGGCTTTGAAGCCGCAGTTTGCATTTCTTCCCCTGTTTGTAGGGCAGATCTTTCACGTACTTCAAATGTACCAAAGCCAAGAATCTGTACTTTCTATCCATTTGCTAACGCATTTGTTATTGTATCTAATAACGCTTGTGTTGCTGCAGCAGCATCTTTTTGTATAAGTTCAGCTTTTTCTACTACTACTTTTGTTAATCCTGTTTTATTCATTTTTTGCACCTCTTCATATGTAATTAGGTGACTATTATTACGTTTGTGTACATGCAATTAATACTGTACATAGAAAAAGCCATAGCAAGAGTTAGAGGACAATGTCTGTGTAAAAGGCATAAGAAGGATATTAATTATCGCTTTAAACTCTGTTCATATTTCTTTACATCTTCCATGGTTTTAAATATTAACACATCAAAAATTCCTTTTTTATCCCCACATACGACAACAAAACCATCTGTTGCTTCCAGGACTCTACCGACGCCACCATCTGTAAGTGTAATACTGGTGATATGTTTTACGTTCAGTTTTTCTTCTTTTTGAATGTAAGTAGTTATGGGTGTTCCTACAGGAAACGCGTCTGTGATCTCTTTTGTTGTATATGTGCCATCATCTATTGATTGAGTTTTAGCTGTAATAGAATCAGTTTGAGTGGCACATCCTGTTGAACATATTAAAAGAATTCCAGTAATCATACCTACACAAGCTGTTTTTACCATTCACAAAATCCTCCTATAACTGTTCGTATCGTCAACCTATTTAGGGTAACAAATTATATATACGAAGTTTGTTGGTTTATGTGAGTCGTAAATTAACAAAGATACAGGTATTTTGCCAGAATATGTTTCAAACAAAAGAAAAGACACCCAAAGGTGCCTTCCTGCGACTGTAACCATCGTAATATGGTATTGGGTGCCAACCTGATTATTTTTTACCACATTAAGTAATTTTTGTTGTTGAGAAATATAATTCAAATCTATATGTTGTTTATTTTTGCTTCGTTAGATTTTTTGTAGTGGATTCTTCAATCTATTCAGATTTAATTTTAATTTCAGGGGTTATTGCTATCTTGCTATCCGGGTGCACACAATAACGGTATTTGTTGCACCAGAACTAAAAAAGTAATTAAATGTAAAAATAGTTAAAGATCAAAATATATATTATTATATTAAGAATTATAAATTTAAGGTAGCATCTGGAAGGGAATAGTTATGAATGAAAACAATAAAGGAGAAGTTATTTCTTAGCATTGATATTATAGGTTGTATCCTTTGCATTATAATGCTTATTATAAGTCTTGTTAATTTTAGAACATGGGTAAACCCCTTTTTTATTTTCATTCGACAATATATAACAATATATAAATTAATAATTTGTTATTATATATACGGATTTATTTACATTAGGAGGAATGAACAACTATGTTTAAAAGATTAGCAGTATTACTTATTGGTGCCCTATTATTATTCGGTTTAGCTGCTTGTGACAGCGTTAAATCAATGACAAGTAATGTCACGGTTGGTAAGGTAATTGAAGAATTTAAAGCCGCAGGATTAGAAGCTGAAAATCCTAGTGACCTACCAGAAAAAGAATTTGGAAATACTAGAAAAGAAGCAAAGCGCATTCTTGTTCCAGCATTAGGTGAAGATAGTGGCGGTCGAATATTTGAGTTTAAAAACAAAGAAGATCTTGAAAAAGCTAAGAAATACTATGATGATTTAGGCAATGGTAATCAAATGCTATTTTCTCATACTTACGCAAAAGGTAACTTTCTTATACAAATGAACGGTGATATGGAAGATGCCCAATTTAACAAATATAAAGAGGTTATGGACAAAGTAATTAAGTAAGTTAAAGAATCCGCTTTCATTTTTCTGAAAATATGTTAGAATTATCTTTGGATGAAAGTCCAATACATATTATTAAAATTAAAGTGGTTATCAAGTCGGAGAAAGGCACCTTAGGGTGTCTTTTCTTTGTGGAAAGATACTTATTATAGGGGTGCCGCTACATTGCTATTAAGTGTTTTTATTTTTGAAAGTTTACATATAATTTGGTTCTTCGTTATAATTTCAGTGTTCATATCTTTAGGTACTTTCCTAATCAATTTAGAAATATTTGAGCGTAGAGAAAAGAAAGGGATGTAAGATGCCACTTAAGACTCGAATGAAAGAATATAGAGTAAAGCTAAATATGTCTCAAGAAGATTTAGCCAAGGAAGTCGGTGTTAGAAGAGAAACAATTGGTAATCTCGAAAATGGAAAATATAACCCTTCCTTCAAACTTACTTATGATATTGCGAAGGTTTTAAAAGCACCTCTTGAAGTTTTGTTTTGGTTTGAAGAATAGTTCATGTATGAGTAAATGAATATGATAGATATGCTCATGAGTTTTGAACAATCTTTTTTATAAAAACTAAATATAGATTTCTATAAAAAGGCTCCATTTTGATTAAACCTTTTTCAAAGTGGAGTCTTTTTATTTACCATTGAAACTACAACTTTTAAATCATCCTTGATATTATAAGGGAGGGGAGTTGAAGTGAGCTAAGGTAATGTTGTTTTAGTAATTTTGCTTTATTTTAAAATTAGTTTGAACGAAGGGGATAATTTGCTAAATTCACTATGTTGTTCATTTCCTTCTTGGTTCATAGTTGCTTGATAAGATGAAAATCCTTTATAAGTTTTTCTTTTCTATTGCCATAAGCCATTACTTTGATCGAATTCTCCATAGTAATGATTGTAATCAAGTTTGTTCCCAGTGTTTTTATTAAAATTATTGCTAATAAAAATACGGCTATTACTTGCATAGATTTGGTTATTGGTAATTAAATTATTCCGAGTATCATAATTTAATTCGATTTGGCCACTTTCTTGATCTTTTGTGTCATTTTTATAAATAATATTATTTGTAATCGTGTTATTCTCGGCATATCCTTGCTGACTGTCATACTCACCAATTGCAATGCCACTCATGATATTATTTGATATTGTATTGTCCCTAACGGTAATTTTGCTTGCGCTTTTTCCTGCATGTTCGCTTGCTACTTCAATACCAAGGTCATTTTCATAGCTCTGATTTTGCTCAATGATAATGTACTTCCCACCATCCACGTAAATACCATCAGCTGAATATTCATTATAACTAGTATTATTGATGGATGAATTGTGATGGACAATGTTATTACGAACAACTCCATTTCGTGCTTGATCTAAAGCAGCTATTGGAGATACTCCTTCATGTCCAATAAGAACAATTCCAATATTGTTGTTATCATGTACTTTGTTATTGGTAACTTCAAAGGAATCTACATTCCCATTCACAGCAATAGCCTCACTCAATCCTAATTTCAAATTTGCTACTTCGTTATTATCAATCACAATATGATTTAAATTATTTTGTGCACTAGATGAAGTACCATAGACAGCAATACCGTGTGCATTTCCACCCTTAACATTTGCTTCAATGTGGTGAATATAATTATTTCTAATATCAATGTAACTTCCTGTTCCAGTGATATAAATACCAATAGGGGTTTCGTTAACTTTTGTTGACTTTAAGTTACGAAATTCTAACCCTTTTACCTGAATATAATTTTTATCTTCTATTGTAAATAACCCATCATCTTCTAACTTGACTTTAGAACCATCAAGAATGACTTTTTCATCTTGGTAATTTTGAAAAGTAATGGGTGCTCCTGAGGTACCAGAATGAGCGACACGAACTTTTTGGTTATAAACTCCGCCTCTTATGTAGATTGTACTTCCTTCTTTTGCGACATTAGCAGCTTTTTGAATGGTAGCGAAAGGTTGATCTAATGTACCAGGATTGAGGTCATTTCCTGTTGGAGATACATAGTAATTTATAACAGGGTTTGCATTGCTATTGGATTGTGCAAAGGAAGAGGCAGGGAGTGTGAAATTTAACATACTGAAAGAAAGGATAAAGATAAAAAGCGATTTTTTTAATGAGAGAAATATTGTTTGATATTTCATCATGATCCTCCTTCTTTATTAAGCATTCCTTCTCAACTATATAATTCAAACTGACGATTTATATCTTATACTAATAAAAAAAGACCCAGTAATGTATTCTGGATTAAGAAACACCAACTCCTATGGTCTACGTATTCTATCTGAAACTAAATTTTTAATAATTCATGTTTTTTCGTATAAAATCAAATCATATATGTGTACTTGAAGAAATACGGATATTAAAATCGGTAGACGAGGGAATGAGGGATACTGATACTAATTTTAAGGGGAGTTATTCAAAATATATTTTCTATTCAATTAAATCTTCCCTGTGTATCATGTTAACTGTTGTACTAATTGGATTGGTAAGATTAACAGATAATTATTTAAAGTGGGGGTAGTTCAATATATCTGAAATTAACATTGTTTAATATAAGTGTTCAAAAAAGTTTATCAAGTTTTAATATTCAAAAAATCATTTATATAAACAAGTATGTTGTGGTAACATTTAACAAAAGGGGGTAGCGTATATGAATGTTGAAATTATTTCTAAAGAAGAAATCACAAAATTATTAAACGACTGGTATCAAGCTATAATTTCACATCGTGTATTACAGTCTAATAAAATAAAAGAAGAGATTGCAGATAAAATCAATAATATTAAGGAAGACCAAACAATATTAGTCTACTATGCATTATTGAATGCACGGTATAATCTGCTAATTCGTGATATGGATAGTTCAAAAGATATTTTGGATAAAATTGAGCCATTACAAGAGCCTACAGAAACATTTTTAGAGTACTATCATCATTTATTTAAAGCAATTTATGCTACTAATACAGCAAACCATAGTAAAGCAAGAATGCAATTTGAAGAAGCTGAAAAGTATTTAGAGTACATGCATGATGAAATCGAAAAAGCTGAATTTAATTATTGGCTTGCAGTTCATTACTATCACATATTGAAACCAATCCTAGCAGTTCAATTTGCTACGAAGGCAAATGAAGTATTTTCAATTAGTCCAGGGTATGAATTAAAAACTGCTGCTTGTTTGAATACTTTAGGGATGGCACACACTCGCTTAAGTGATTTCGAAAGTGCAGAAGAATATTTACTTTCAGCATTGGGTACTTTCCAAAAATCTCATGACGAAAGTCTTACTAAACGTGTAAAGCACAATTTAGGACTTTTATATGCAAGTCAAAACATGTCAGAGTTAGCAATTAAGCATTTAGAGGAATCACTAGAAAACAACGCTAAAACGATGTTTCTTTTAGCAAGAGAACATTTTAAGTTAGGTCATAATCATAATGCTAATGAATATATTGAGAATGGCTATAAGATTAGTGACTTATGTTATCGTCATCATTTTCAAATTTTAAAAGCAGTACATAACTATGCACCACAAGAAGAATTAGAAAAGGTGGTCATGGAAGGTATTTCGTATTTTGAAAAAGAAGAATTATATGATTGGGTAAAAGAATATGCTTATCTTTTAGGTAATATATTCTATGGTTCAGAAAATCACGAAAAAGCCAGCAAGTATTTACACATCGCTTTAGATGCAGACAAAAAGAGTATAGAAAGAAGGGCGCTAAAATGAAAAAAGCAATCTTATTAATGATGATGTTATCCGCTGTTTTTACTTTTGGTCTTACTAATGTAAAAGACGTATCACAAAATGAAACTATTGAAGTGTTTATGGATCATGGAGAGCATATTTAATTATCTAAAAAAAGAGGGAGCTGCGAGCACCCTCTTTTTTAATTATGATCATATTAATTTAGAAATAACATAAGTAGCAGTAAGAATGAAAAATATAAGGGATAATGTTCCATATTAGATGTCATAAAAAAACGCCTCCTATGTCGTTATTGAAAACAAGACAAAAGACGTATAACTACCTGTTGTAGCTGACCGCCACCCTGTGTCAAGTCACCGTTAAGTCAACGGAAAATAAAAAACCGCATCAAACGTTAATTTGACACGGTTTCTATCAGTATGACCCCGGAGAGGCTCGAACTCACGACCTCCACCCTGTCAAGGTGGAGGTCTTTTAAATAATCTAGTCTTTTCTTTGTATTATAAACTCCCAAAATTTTTTTAATTCCTCACGTTTTTGAGGAGTAGCATTTTTGATATCTTTAAACCATTGATGAAGCTCAGGGTCTTGTAAGTCTGTAACTTCCCTTATTTCAGTTGTACCGAGGAGGTAATCAATTGATACTTCAAAGAAAGCGGCTAATTTTATCAATGTATTATAATCAGGTTCTCGATTTCCTTGTTCATACATTGCATATGTAGTTCGAGCAATCCCTAGTTGATTTGCCATGTCTTCTTGACGCAGTTTGCGTTCTTTTCGAAGAGTGTGTAGTCTAGTGCCAAACATATGCTACCTCCTTTTAGGTGTTTTCTATATCAATTATAACGTCACAATTTGTAACATTTAATAAAGTACACGAAATGTGTAAAAAACATTGATTTCATACTTATTATTATGTAATATAATTATTAGTTACACATTTTGTGACAAAGAAAGAGGGGGAATAATGAGGTTTTGGTTATTGGAAAAACGTAAAATTAAAGAGAAAACACAAGATTATGTTGCATATAAGGCAAGAATATCTAGAAGTATGTATGCAATGATTGAAAGTGGTGAAAGAAATCCAAGTGTTCCTGTCGCAAAGAATATAGCTAAGGTACTAAATTTTGATTGGACTCTTTTTTTTGAAGAATAATGTCACGATACGTGTAATTTCGAGGGTGAGAATTTAATTTCTATATTGTTTTCCTAAAACAAAATAATTTATTAATTATTTTAAAAAAATATTAGATAAGGGAAGTGTTCAATATGAATATGAAAACATTTGAAATGCGTGAAAAACGATTAGCTGAACTACTAGGTGCAAAAGTACTATGGGAATTTATAAGTGCTGTCACAGAGGAGATTGAAAAACAAGAATTAGAGTATACACCTGATTTATTAGAAGATCTATTCGTACATGTGACAGAAACCATTCAAATTCAAAATATGAATCAACGCATAACAAAAGCCCCTGTAAAAACAGAGGCTGATGGTATAAATAAAGATACATTATTTATGGAAGCATATGTAGAATTAATTAATCATAAGTTTGTTATTTCTGAATTAGCTGTAGAGCTTTCATCTGTTCTAAAAGAATTAAATTGTTTTGTTCAATCATCTTTGCCACAGCTTCAAAGTGAGCTTGATTCTCAAGAACCTCAATCTGCTTCTCTTTAGGGAGTGATTGAAGTATTTCTTTTATTTCTTTACACTCGTATATGTTATTCTCCGAGTCTTCGATTAATTTATTGCGACGATTGGTGTATTCAAGTGCACCTAAAGTCGCTAATGCGCGAGGATCTAATCCTAGAATTTCCATGTATTCCTCTCCTTTCCTCTACAATAATTCGATAGGGGGAAGGAGATTCCTTTAATAATTTGGTAGAGTTTTTATAGTTATATAACATATTTTTTATTAGTGAGAATTTTATTTAGCAGGAATACTCTAGAATTAGACTTAAAATGTTTACCTTCGTCTAAATACAAGTTATACACACATATATTGATCTTATAAAGGTATATATTACACATAATATTATGTTAAAGGTGGCGAATTGTATCATGAAAGATTTTGTTCTCGAAAAAGAAAACATTATTCGTAAATATGGTGAATGGACCGCTTATGATATTAAATTAACGGATACTCTATATACAAGAGATATTCGACAACCAAATCCTGCGTTAAAAAAAATTGTGACAATGATTCAAGATATCACACAATGTGATTTTAAAAATCTTCGAATCTTAGATTTAGCTTGTTTAGAGGGGCATTACGCTATTGAGTTTGCTATGCAAGGAGCAACTGTTGTAGGGATAGAAGGAAGAGAATCAAACGTACAAAAAGCTATATTCGCTAAAGATTTATTAAGGTTGGAAAACTTAACCTTTTATCAAGATGATGTAAGAAATTTAAGTGCTGAAAAATATGGTCAATTTGATATTGTTTTATGCTCTGGTATTTTATATCATTTAGATTGCTCAGATGTATTCCCTTTTTTAGAAAAAGTGTATGAAGTATGCAAAAGGTTTGTAATAATTGATACTCATATCACTCATACTCCGAATGTATCAGTACTCTATAAAAATTATGAATATAAGGGGCACACAATGCTAGAACACTCTGCTAATTCATCAATAGAAGAACGTTTAAAATCAAAATGGGCATCATTAGATAACATTACTAGTTTTTGGATGACAAAATCCTCTCTATACAATTTTTTAACGCGAACAGGTTTCTCTTCTATAAATGAATCCAGAAGTTTAGTTCAAGAAGATAGGGTTACTGTTGTAGCTTTTAAGAAATATCCTATAGAAATTAAAAGCTCTCCTGAAACAGAAAAATACATTGAACCCGATTATTTAGAATGCTAAAAATAACACGTTTAAGTTTAATATCCTAATCACTCTGTATGGGGTTGTACTATATGCCTCTCAAGCTAAAATCTTAAAGTATCCCTAAACAAAATTATTAATTTTCCAAAAGCTATTTATATAAATGCAACTTGTTGTTTCCGTTTTGAGGGCACTATAAAGTTTTAGCTTGATAGCACCGCATTGCTATCAACTTAAAGAAATACTTCCGAAAACAAAAAATGAAAAGAATACTAAAAAAGCTTATCATTACGTGTTAAAGGATAAGCTTTTTTATTTAGAGTTCGATAGAACTCTTTACTTAGGAATTCCCCACTTCTAAACGAAGTGAAAGTGGGGGTAGTTCAATTGTAATTACAACAAATTAGTTAAGAAAGACGTGAACTACCCGCCACTTAATGTCCTAACGGACTGTTTGAAGTGGGGGCTTCTCGGTTAGTCGTTACTTTTGGTAGCTAACGAATTCGTCCTAAGACAGCCGAGCTAACTCCCTTGTTCCAAGGGTTATTTTATTGCTATCTATGCTAACGCCAATAGGCGTATTGCTTCATTTTTGATATTGATAGCTGCGTTATAATCTCTATCGAGATTTTCACCGCATATACAAGAATAGACTCGCTCAGACAATGACATATTTTTCACATTTCCACAACTGCTACATGTTTTTGTGGAAGGAAACCATTTGTCTATTTTCACAAGCTGTTTGCCTTGTTCATTTAGTTTATAAGCTAAGAAAGAAGTGAACATACCCCAAGCATTATCAGCGACGCTTTTTCCAAAATGAAGTGCTTGCGATATTCCCTTCATATTTAGATCTTCAATAGCTACAACATCAAAATGAGTGGCTAACTCTTTAGACTTATGATGAAGGAAGTTCTTACGTTGGTTTGCTACTTTTTCATGCAGCTTAGCTACACGGATACGTTGTTTATTCCAACGCCCTGAACCTTTTGTACGTCTTGATAATACTCGTTGCGCCTTTGCTAATCGGTCTAACACTTCACGATAGAACTTAGGATAATTGGCTCTCTCATCCTCAGAATTGACGTATAATTAATCCATCGCAAAGTCTAATCCAACAACTGTTTCTACTTTTTTTTGTAAAATCTCTTTTTCGTATTCAGTCAAGATAGACACATAATATTTACCCGTAGGTGTCATAGAAATCGTACATGACTTGATTACATGGTCTTGTGGTATTTCTCTATGCTGTTTGATACGTACCATTTTCAGTTTTGGCAATTTGATATGACCGTTAAGCAACATAATATTTCCGTTCACTACATTCGTTGTATAAGACTCTCTGTCTTTTTTGCTTTTGAATGTTGGGAAGTCATTTTGACCACGAAAGAAATTTTTATAGGCAGTTTGCAAGTTTAGTTGAGCATTTGCCAAAGCTAATGAATCCACTTCTTTTAACCACTCAAATTCTGCTTTGTATTTTGCGGGAGTGGGAAGCTTTTGTTTCTTTAGTTGATCCTTATCATCTTTATGTTTTTCATACGCTTCTTTCCGTTCAGCTAACATTCTGTTATACACGAAACGTACACAACCGAAGGTTTTACGTATAAGATGTGCTTGGTCTCCTGTTGGATACAAACGGAATTTATATGCTTTATTCTGCTTTGTCATATCATTTCACCTCACTTTTCACTTTGACTTTCAATATATGTTTTTACTACGTCTATTGGCGAACCACCAGTAGTTAGCAAGCAAAAGCTTCTTGACCAAAACATCTCTTTCCAAAGTTTCTTTTTCACTTGTGGAAAGTCTCTTTTAATAAGTCGAGAACTTGCACTTTTATAAGCATTGATGAATTTTGTCATTTCTGTATTAGGGTGTGCTTTGAACAAAATATGAACATGGTCTACATCATGATTCCATTCAACTAATGTGATGTTATAGTTTTCAGATAGTCGAACAAACATATCTTTTGCATAGTCTGACATATCATCATCAAACACATTTCTTCTGTATTTCACGACCAACACAAGGTGATAGTACAACAAGAATACTGAATGATTATTACTATCTAATTTCATTTATATACCAGCCTTTATAATTTATAAGACTGATTATATCAGAGGCAAAATAAAAAGGAAAACCTTTTGGCTACGCCAAACCGAAATTCATCTCCCACTTACCGTTGGCTACGCCCTTCACACGCTTGAGGAAGGAGAATTCTTTCGGGAAATTCGTTAAAAATATGTTGTGATTATAAAATGGTGCCAAGAAAGGATTGCTCATTTTATGCTTCTACAGTTCATACAATAAATTGATGAATTTCTAAAAGCGGAACCATATTCGGAAATTTAGGCTGATGGTGAGTGAAGTAAAGATGCTTGGTGTTGTGAAAAATTAGGTAGTTTAAAAGGGGATTTTTTATGACGAATGAACGAGTAGTAACTTGTAATAAAAAAGGAAGTATTGCAGTCGTTACAATTCAAAATCCACCAGCCAACACTTTAAGTTTAGAAGTAGTTCAACAATTAGTAGATGTATTAGAGGAAATAGAAATTGATAATGATATTTCAGTCGTAATTATAACTGGAAGTGGAGAGAAGGCCTTTGTAGCAGGAGGGAATATAAAAGAATTTCCAGATTGGATGAGCAAAGGTGAAAAATATGCCGAGATGAAATCATTAGAATTGCAACAACCTCTTAATCAACTAGAGAATCTGTCTAAACCGACTATAGCTGCTGTTAATGGGTTAGCACTAGGTGGTGGATGTGAATTAGCACTTGCTTGTGACTTAAGGATAATAGAAGAACAATCTTTAATTGGATTACCGGAAATTACGTTAGGTTTATTTCCTGGGGCTGGAGGAACCCAACGCTTACCTAGATTAATTGGAGAAGGGAAAGCAAAAGAGATGATGTTCACAGGGAAATCGATTACAGCTAAAGAAGCAAAAGAGATAGGCTTGGTTAACTACATTACCCCTCGAGGAGAGGCGTTAAATAAAGCAAAAGAGATTGCAAGGGATATAAGTAAATTTTCTCTTCCAGCTCTCGCCTATATGAAGTTGGCAATTCGCGAAGGAGCAGCAGTACCTTTACAAGAAGGGCTTGAGATTGAAGCGCGTTACTTTGGAAAAGTATTTCAAACAGAAGATGTGAAGGAGGGGGTAAAGGCATTTATTGAAAAAAGAATGCCGCATTTTAAAAATAAATAGAATGGGACGAAAAAAGTTATCAAGGTTTATTCTACACTATGCCAACATAGATGCTGTTTTTAAAGTTATTTATTTGTTTTTTGCAACACCTTTCAGATCTAGTTCGTCTAATAAGTACATTTGTAGTAGCATGTATATTTCAAAAGTGAAAATAAATAAAAAAGCGGAGGAATAGAATGGAAAATGGTACAAATGAAAAGGAAATAAATCAAACGCCTTTAGTAAGTGTATTAATTCCTACGTATAATCGTCCACACTATTTTGAAAAAGCTTTATGTAGTGTTTTAGAACAAACGTATCCTAATATAGAAATTATAATAGGAGATGATAGTACAAACGGCGAAACAGAGAAAGTGTTACAAAAGTACTTGTATGATCATTCAAATATTATTTATATAAAAAATAGGTCAACTCTTGGACAATTTGAGAACTCACTTATGTTATTTCATAAAGCGAAAGGTGAGTATATAAATTTCTTAATGGATGATGATTTATTTCATATAAATAAAATTGAAAAAATGATGAAATACTTTTTAAATGACTTAGATAATGAAATTAAGCTTGTAACATCCCATCGCCAAGTAATGGATGCAGAAGGAAATCTATTGCCAGATGTTTATTCAACGATGCGTTTATTTTATACAGATACGATTATAGATGGGCCACAATTAGGAAATATGGTGATTATGAATCAAAAGAATTATATAGGAGAACCTACAACGGTGTTATTTCGTAAAAGTGATTTAACAGAACCATATGGTGTGTTTGATAAAAGGCGGTATCTTTGCAACGTAGATGTAGCTTCATGGTTATCCTTACTGAGTAAAGGGAAAGCAGTATATATAGCGGAGACCCTCAGTTACTTTCGATTACATTCAAATCAGCAGTTAAATGAATCTAATAAAATGATGGATGGGTTAGAAGATTTTTCGCATAGTATTATTGCTGGAGAAAAATATGGCTTCTTATCTTCCGAAGAGGAGTTAGACAAAGCTATTACTAATTTTCTAGACTATGCAAGAAGAATTGTCCCATCATCCATATTATATTCATTGGACTACTATCAACAAATCAAGCTAAAGAAAATAAATATAGAAAAGAAAAAACAGCGTATGAATATCAACTCGCACCTCCCAAAAGTCAGTATACTAATTCCTGCCTACAATAGACCTCATTACTTAGAATTAGCCCTCAAAAGTGCTTTGAATCAAACCTATGAAAATATTGAAATTATAATTTCTGACGATAGTACAAATGATGAAGTAAAAGCAATGATCCAACCATACTTAAAAGAATATGAATATATAACATACGTTAAAAATGAAAATCCATTGGTGGCTGAAAATTTTAATCAATGTATAGAGCTTGCTACTGGTGAATTTATAAATTTTTTATTAGATGATGATTTATTTCATCATGAAAAGATTGAGAGAATGATGAAATACTTTTCTGAATTAGAAAACATTGCATTTGTGACGTCGTATCGTGAACTGATTGATGAGAATGGAGAGATATTACCACCCTCAACATTGAATGTAAAAATTGCCACAGAAACTACAATTTTTGAAGGGGAAACACTAGGGAATTATATGTTGAAAAACTTGAAAAACGTAGTTGGAGAACCTACAACGGTTTTGTTTAATCGTAATTTTTTTGGAGGGAAATTTGGTTATTTTAAGGGGAAAGCATATTCTTCTATTAATGACATTGCAACTTGGTTGGATATGATGAGGAAAGGAAAAGTAGTTTATATACAGGAACCTCTTAGCTACTTTAGACAACATAGTGAACAAAATCAAAAACAAATGCACTTTATATTAATGACAATTGAAGAATGGATTGAATTAATTACAGATGCACATAATAGTGGGTTTTTAAGTGCTGAACGAGATTATAAAGAGAGCTTATCTTATTGTTTGGAGAATGCGGGATTTATACTGAAGGATGCAGTAAGAAGTGGAGAACTAAATCAAATTTATAATGAAAAGATAAAAAGCGGGTTAAATAAACTAGTTACTCATATATTCGAGAAAGATATTTGTTATTGCCAATATTGCAATCAAGAATTTAAAAGTTTTTCTCCTTGGCCAGCACATTATGATTTTCTAAAATATGAATTTGAGATGTGGAATAAAGATACAGGTATCTGTCCAGTTTGCTATTCGATGGATCGTGACAGGTTGTATCGTGCGTACATTGAAACAGAAACGGATTTGTTAAGTAGGAATTATACTATGCTTCATATTGCACCTGAAGTGAAGGTAAGAGGATGGCTTAACCAGTTTAAAAACATTACTTATATATGTGGGGATTTAGAACCAAAGGATTCTTTAATGGAGGAAATTGATATTACGAGAATTGCATACGAAAATAATACCTTTGATGTTATTTTATGTAGTCATGTATTAGAACACGTGCCTGACGATGAAAAAGCAATGCGAGAATTATATAGGGTACTAAAGCCAAATGGATGGGGAATTATTCAAGTGCCAATCGTAATGAATGTAGATTTTATTATAGAGGATAAATCTATTGTAACGCCATTATTGAGAAAAATAGCCTTTGGTCAAGAAGATCATGTTAGGATTTATAATCGATCGGGATTTATTCAACGATTAACAGATGTGGGATTTAAGGTGGAATTGTATAACATAGCTCAGAAACAAGGAATAGACATTGCTAGGAAATTCGGATTATCTGAAACGGATATGCTCTATATTGTCCGAAAATGATAGAAAGGAATAGATGCATATGGAGAATATTCCTTTTTTACGTGCGTCAATTGTACCTGCAAACGAGTACTTAGATGAATTAGAGCAAATTGATATATCCCACATATACACAAATTATGGACCTATAAATCAACGTTTTGAAGAAACAATTATGTCGGAATTTTTTCAGAACAGGGGAGCAGTTACAACAGTAGCAAACGCAACGCTAGGGTTAATGGCGGCAATTCAATGTAAGAAAAGAAAAAAAGGAAAGTATGCTCTTATGCCTAGTTTTACATTCCCTGCTACTCCATTGGCAGCTATTTGGTGTGGCTTGGAGCCTTATTTTATTGATATTTCATTAGATGATTGGTGTATGGATAAAACGGTACTTTTGGATAAGATTGATGAATTAAAAGAAGAGGTTGCAGTTGTTGTTCCATATGCAACATTCGGATCATGGATGGACTTGAAAGACTATGAAGAATTAGAGAAAAAGGGCGTTCCGGTTGTTGTAGATGCGGCACCAGGGTTTGGATTAATGCATGAGGATATACATTACGGTCAGAATTTTAGTGGTATGATTGTATATAGTTTTCATGCAACAAAGCCTTTTGGAATTGGTGAAGGTGGTATGATATATAGCCATAATGTGGAAGAGATAAATCAAATTAAAAGAATGGGGAATTTTGGATTTGATCATAATCGTGAATGTATGATGATGGGGTTTAACTGTAAAATGACTGAATATGCAGCCGCTATTGGGATTGCAACGATAAATACATGGAATCAAAAAATTCAAGAACGAAATCGTATCTCTGAATGGTATAAACAGTTATTACAAAGTACGGGATTAATGAAAAAAGGTTGGCAAGTTCAAAAGACAGAAGCAGTTATTCATCAATTTATGCCTATTCTCTGTCCAGAAAAAATTAACAATATGCAAGTAATAGAAGTGTTGAAAAAGCAAAAGATAGAAGCTAGATCATATTTTTCACCATCTTGTCACCAACAAGATTTCTTTAAAAACTACAAGTCTACAGATTTAACAAATACAAATAAAATAGCAAAACGAATAATTAGTCTACCTTTATGGGAAGGAATGACGAAAGAAATCGTGGAGCAAATTATAATGTGTTTAATGCAGAAGGTGGTGTCCACAGATGAATAGTTTTTATAGTCAAGAAGAGTTGAGCGAAATTGGCTTTCTAGCTGTCGGGGAAAATGTATTAATAAGTAAAAAAACCAGTATATATAATCCAGGTGCTATATCTGTTGGAAATAATGTAAGAATCGATGACTTTTGCATTTTAAGTGGCAAAATTACAATTGGAAGTTATTCGCATATAGCGGCATATACAGCGTTATATGGAGGAGAAATGGGGATTGAAATGCATGATTTTGCAAATATTTCATCAAAAACCATTGTATATGCAGCAATTGATGATTTTAGCGGAAATACATTAATGGGACCGACTGTTCCACATCAATATAAAAATGTGAAAGCTGGAAAAGTTATCTTAAAAAAGCATGCCATTGTTGGTGCGCATTCTATTATCTTTCCAAATGTAGTAATAGGAGAAGGAGCGGCAGTTGGCGCGGTGAGTATGGTAAAAGAAAGTTTAGATGATTGGTATGTGTATGTCGGGGTGCCCGTAAGAAAAATAAAAGCTCGTAAAAGAAAGATAGTGCAATTAGAAAATGAATTTTTAAAAAACATTAATTCTTGAGTCTTTAAAAGATTTTGTTGCAGCATTTCTCAAAAAATAAAAAAGACATGTATGTATGAGGGGATATTAAGGTGATTACTGTATTATTTATGGGGCTATCTTATAGTTGTCTTTTTGTAGTAAAGAGGGTTGTTGTAACACATTGCTATCCCCTTAAACGTTTCCAATATCCCAAAGTAAAAAACGTTATTCTTTCTAAATAGGAAAGGAGGGCGTTTTTTTATGAATTTCTCGATTGAATCACCTTATATCATTCAAGTAACAAACAATTATAAAAATTGTTTGTTACTTGAATTTATTTTGATTTGTATAGAGTTAAATTTCACCTTCTAGTGTTGCGATATATATAATCTAAACTTCTATTTTTTAGTTGCAGATAATACCTTATAGCAATGTCTTAAATAACAACAGCCATAAGAAGTAAATTCAATACATACAAATATGTGTATCTAGAAAAAAATCTAATGTAATTTATGTTAAAAGAAGGGTGGTAACTTTAAAAATGGAAAATGAAACAAATTTACTGGAGGATGAGTTAAAAAAACTTTTGATTGCAAATATAAATGATCCTGAGACACTATTAAAGTTAGGTGAGATTTACTACTCTAGTGGTCGACTATATTTAGCAGCAAATTATTTATCCTATGTTATGAAAATGACTAACAATATTGATTTATCCAACAAAGCAAATCAATTATTGTTTTTAGCAGAACGTGCAATCCAGATTAACAATAATGATAATATGCAGTCTACTTCTGTTTTTTTAGATACACTTATAATGGAACTTCTTAATTGCTTAAATAACCATTATTACTATAATATCGATATAGAGTTATTTGAGCTTATGCATGTTCGTCCCACCATTGATTCAATTGTTGTAAATATCCATAATGAAAAAGAAGAAATTATGAAGTACCTACAAGGACTTGAAGAACTATACTTCAATTTGAGCGACCCCTTTTCCAAAGAGTTATTAATCAAACTCTTGGCATTTCGGTTATTAGGAAATCATAAAGTCAAGTTGCCTTTAAATACTTTTGATTATTGGAATCAGAGAAAATCTATTCAAAACCTCATCCATTCTACAGAAACACTTCAAACTAATTATCATAACTGGACGCTACAATTGTTTGAGTTAACTCCCTTAAAGTATAAGTTGCAATTATTTTATGTTCCGATGGGAATTAGTGCGACTTTTTTAGATAAGCAGTATGAATATAATAAAATTTCACCCGCAATAAAAGTAAAAGAAGGAGACATCGTTATTGACGCAGGTGGATGTTTTGGGGATACTGCGCTTTATTTCGCTCATGAAGTAGGAGAAACGGGCCATGTTTATACAATTGAATTTATCCCAAGCAATTTAGAAATTATGTCTAAAAACATCAATTTAAATGAAATACTCCAAAAGCAAATTACAATTGTTAAACACCCTCTTTGGAATGATTCAAATACTTCGTTATATTATAAAGATGAAGGTGCTGCGAGTTTTGTTTCAATTTCTGAAGAATCAGGTGTTACAGATAAAGTTAGTACCATCACCATAGATAATTTAGTAATAGAACAAAAACTTCATAAATTGGATTTTATTAAAATGGATATTGAAGGTGCTGAAATGAATGCATTAAAAGGCGCTATCCATTCTATAACTACATTTCGCCCTACGCTTGCTATTGCGATTTATCATCAAATCAGTGATTTTGTTAATGTAATGAAATTTATTAACGATTTAAATTTGGGATATCAATTTTATTTAGGCCACTATACTATCAATGCTCAAGAAACAATTTTATTTGCGGTTGCAAGAGAGAAGATGGAAGTGAGTGGTTAAAAATGAAGAATAAATCTCAAAGACGTCTTGCGGTAATTGATACCAAATTCCCTTGGAAGTTAAGTGGATTTCGTTATTGGGAGAATTACCAAATCTATAAAGAACGACCCGATACTCTTTACTTTGCTACTGAGGTATATACAGATGATTTTCCAACCAAAGTACATGATTTTCAATTATTCAATAAGATAGCGAAAGAAGAAGGAATTACCGATATATATTGTGTTTTTTTAAATTTCGTGTTGAGTTTATTAGGCACTTGTTATCTTCCTGACGGGACACAAATGCCAGGAGCAAATCCCAAACTTGATATAGCTACTTTTTTAAAGGAAAATCATATTGACCTTCACACTACAGTATATCCAGGAGGGGGATTAGATCCTTATACTTCTGTTGAATTTTTAAATATAGTATCTAAACATTGTAAAACAGTATTCTCTAATGCAAATGAAGTATTAAATACTATCCCAAATAGTATTTATGTTCCAGGAGTGATTAATACAGATTTTTATCATTATAATCAAAAGGTTATTTCTAAGCCAATACAGATCATATTTGCGGCTCACAATGCAGAAAGAAAAGGATTTCCATTATTAGCGCAAGCGTTTAATAAACTTGATGATCAATTTCATTTACATATTGTAGGAAACTGGGAAGGTAGTTTACAACTATTAACAAACAAGAATTATACTTTTTGGGGTATATTAGATTTCGAAAAACTAAAACACTTATATGAACAATCTCATATATTTATCAGTTGTAGTACAAAAGATAACTTTGCTATTGATGGGTTTCCAACTACTGCTGCAGCTGATGCAATGGCGACAGGGTGTATCTTAGTTTCAACGAATCACCGAAACGATGATCGTATACTTAAACATGGTGAAGACTATCTGAAGATAGAAGAAGATAGCAATTCCATATTAAACAACTTATTATGGATTAAGATGAATTTTGAAAAAGCATTAGAGATTGGAAAAAGTGGTTCATTAAAAATGGATAAATATTTTAACTATAAAACAAATGTAAATTTCAAGCTATCTCACATGTTTTATGTTTAATGACAATAAAGTCATTTAAAAAATAATAAAGTTGTTTAAAAATGAAAAACATTGCCTATGTCACTAACGAGGCAGGTTCGGTTAAGAAGGAATTTTTATAAATTAAGAGAATAAATGTTTAAAACTATATATTTCTAGGGTGAGGAAATTATTGCTGATTACATAGATAAAATATAGATAATTAAAAAATATTAATTTTGTTTTGTTCCACAATTATTAAATAATACTCTGGGGATGATAGCTTTATGGAAATAATTCAATTACTAAAGAAGGATCACTTATTTAATAAGGCTATAGATGTTTTTTGGAAAGAATGGGGTGAAGAAGGAGGGCGTGCTTTTTATGAAGATTGTATGATTAATGCTTTAAATAATCCAAATGACATACCCAGTTTTTACGTTGCAAAAGTAGATGATAAGATTATCGGGATTTATGCATTAATTCGTAATGATCTAAATAGTCGTCAGGATTTGAGCCCCTGGCTAGCATGTTTGTTTGTAGATGAAAAATTTAGGGGCAACTCTCTAGGAGAAAAAATGTTGAATCATGGACTTCTAGAAGCGGCAAAAAGAGGATACAAATTTCTATATCTTACTTCAGATCTTAAAGAATATTATGAAAAATATGGATGGGAAAAGATTGGTGTTGCTTATGGACCTAGTGGAGGTTACATACCTTTGTTTAAAAAGTCAACGGCTCTATAATTAAAGCGCCCCTTGTTTAACAAACAGGTGCTTTAGTAAACAACTATATTATTGAACTTTGAGTTTAAATGTATTTAAATGAATAGAAATTAAACAACTTTAAAGAGCCTTACTACAATAAAATGTAGCAAGGCTCTTATATTTTTTATAATGAAATTAAATAATTTTATTATTACTTTACATTTTAATCTGTTATCAATTATTTTTCCCTTTTTGTTTATTTATAGGAATTAGAGAAATAACTGAGATGGATAAGCAATCTTTACAATGCTCCTTCGTATTTATAAATAAAAAAGAGTCGTATACATGCAAATAAAAGTAGTTTTTATCAATTATACTTTGAAAAAAATCAGATTTTATGGAAGAGATAGTTTTGCGAAACGGTGTAAGGCGTTCTTTTCTAGTAGATATTACGCACTAAATGCTCATGTGTATTAATACTCACTAGTTAACACTCTCATGTCTAAAGACAGACTAAACTCCAGTATTATGAAATCTATGATTTACGTTGAATGTATGAAATAGGAGGCTTCCATTTCATAAAGTTTAGCGGCGTAACGCAAATATTTCAGCTAAATCAATGAATAAATTATCGGACAAAAATAAGCGCTCTAACTTTGAATAGAACGCCATTTTACCGTAATATATGGGCCCGGAAAGGGTTCGAACTCAAGACTTCCACACTGTAAAGGTGGGGGGTTAATTTATTACTTTTCTTCCTGCATTATAAAATTCCAAAAACGTTTTAATTCTTCACGCTTTTGGGATGGAGCAAGTTTTATATCATTTAACCATTGATCTAGTTCTGAATCATTTCTATTCCTTTCAACATCAAAATCTCTCCCTAGAAGAAAATCAGTAGATACTTTAAAGTAATCTGCTATACGTATCAAGGTATTGTAATCAGGTTGACGTTCATTACGTTCATACATACCAATTGTACTTTCACTAAGTTGAAGGGATTTAGCCAGTTCTTTTTGCGTAATTCCTTTTTGTTTTCTTAAATCACGAATTATATTTCCAAACGTTTTCATTCTATCACCTGATAATATATTAACACAATATGTGTTAATATATTAAAACTTTTAAAAATTGATAATTGAAATCTATTGACAACACAATTTGTGTGGTTTATATTTTAATTAACAACACGAAATGTGGTTTTAGGGGTGAGAATGTATGAATTATGAAAGAGTAGCTGAAAATCTAATTAATTTAAGAAATGGGAGATCTAGAGAAGAGGTGGCAAAAGCAGTCGGAATCAGTATTAGTACATTGCAGATGTATGAAAATGGACAGAGAATCCCACGAGATAATATAAAAATAAAATTATCGAATTTTTATGGTGTTACAGTTCAAACAATTTTTTTTGATTCAGAACAACACGAAGTGTGTTGAATAATAATATATCTTTAAGATGATGTAGTGATTTTTTAGAAATGTAAGTTTAGAAAGTGTTTTAGGCAATTTTACATAAAAATAATGTTTTTATCATTATATATAAATTATAGGAGTGTGTTTGCATGAACATGAAAACATTTGAAATGCGTGAAAAGCGCTTAGCAGAACTACTAGGTGCAAAGGTACTATGGGAATTTATAAGTGCTGTCACAGAGGAAATTGAAAAGCAGGAATTAGAATCGACACCAGGTTTATTAGAAGATCTATTCATACATGTAAAAGAAACTATTCAAATCCAGCATATGAATCAACGTATAATAAAAGCCCCTGTAAAAACAGAGGCTGATGGTATAAATAAAGATACATTATTTATGGAAGCGTATGTAGAATTAATTAATCATAAGTTTGTTATTTCTGAATTAGCTGTAGAGCTTTCATCTGTTCTAAAAGAATTAAATTGTTTTGTTCAATCATCTTTGCCACAGCTTCAAAATGAGCTTGATTCTCCAGAACCTCAATCTGCTTCTCTTTAGGGAGTGATTGAAGTATTTTTTTTATTTCTTTACACTCGTATATGTTATTCTCCGAGTCTTCGATTAATTTATTGCGACGATTGGTGTATTCAAGTGCGCCTAAAGTCGCTAATGCGCGAGGATCTAATCCTAGAATTTCCATGTATTCCTCTCCTTTCCTCTACAATAATTCGATAGGGGAAAGGAGATTCCTTTAATGATTTGCTAGAGTTTTTATATAGTTATATAACATGTTATTTGTTTGTGGGAATGTTATTTAGCTGGAATACAATAGAATTAGACTTAAAAGAGCTTCAAAAAAGGATGAGAAGAAAAGGGAATCCAGTAAGTCTGACTCCTTTCCCTTAAATAATCTACTTATGGAACGGGTGTTTACTTGTAAAATGAATTTTAAATTGGATTCCTTGAGGGAGATTTGATCGACGGAGGGAATGGATAGATAAATAAAATTACAGAGAATTGTAATGGAAAGAACTATAGGAAATATTAAGGAGTTATTAAATAATATGTTTTTTAGTATTTAAGAAGGGCCCGTGTATAAATTATTACATATCAAAATAAACGATTAGTCATTAAATAGAGAGAACGATACTAGTTATTTGTATAAATGGAATATCGGAGAGTAGGAAATTAATATAAGTAGAGGGGGCAATCCTCAGTATTTCTTGAATGTTAATAAGGATTAAACTTTATATTGCAACACTTACAGGTGATGCTCCAACTGTTACTATTGTATTTACGGTATAGTCAACGGAGTTAAGAATAGTAACTGTGTTTTGTTCTGGCTGTGCAATATAGATGAATTTTCCATCAGGGGTAAACGCAGCGCTTTTTGGGCCATTTATGGAAATAGTGCCTGTGGATTGATGTTGTGCTGTATCAATAATATTGATTTCATCTGTAGTTTCTTCTCCTAGCAATGCTACAGGTTGATTAGGTGAAAGAGCAAGGAACGAGTAGTAATATGCTCCAGTAAGAATATCCCCAATCTCTTGGAAAGTGGACAAGTCAATAACTGTAAGGGTAGTCCCAGACGCCACCAACTCTTCTGTAACATAAGCGAATCCGTCAAGCAAGCTGATTTCTATGAGATTTGGATAATCGTTTGAAGTAGGACGTTCTGCTACAATTTCTCCTGTGTTTAGATCAACCTTTACAATACTCCAAGTCGTATAATTTACGATGTAGGCGTATTGTCCATTCGGATCAATTGCTATACTTGAAAATCCATATCCTCCAAGCGAGATAGTATTAGAGATGGTTTGAGTTAAGAGGTTAATAACAGTAATGCCCATTGAACCAGTTAAAAAATTTAGTATATACGCAAACTGGTTATCCGGAGAAAATCCAATATCAATTGGGTCGTTTATCGAGAAAGTAGAGATAATGGTAAGTGTTTCATTATTAATTGTAGAAACACTATTATCATTTGAGTGCAAAACTAAAGTGTATGTTTTGTTTGGACTAACAGCAACTTTAATTGGCTGATATGGAAGATTGATTACATGCTGGACAGTCTTTGTTGCTGTATTAATTACTGAAAGAGTATTATCATCTCTATTTGCTGTAAAAGCATAAATAGGAGGATTTGGTGGCACTGGTAAAACAGAGAGGGTGCCATTTAAGATAAATGTATTTTTATCTTGTGGCGTAACTGTTAAACTCTTAAGTTTAAAGCTACTAAAATCAAAGCAGCAATTCGAATCAATTGTATAATAAACAATCTGATTGATAGAGAATTTATGCCATTTAGAAAAAGCTGCATCTCCTTGTCCATATTGATTTTGAACAGGGGAAATACTAACAAGCATTGTAAGTACTCCATATATGCGAACACTGTGTACTGGATAGGAACCATCTGGTAAATCAGTTTGAAGAAGGCAAGGGTTCGGTGCTTGCAGCGTACATGGTTCAAATGCACATTTTAATCGGTTTGTATTCCATGTGACAGCACCGGTATAATTCGTATCATTAATTATATATCCTTCAGGAGCTGTAATTAAAACCTCAAAATCTACATATTGATTGCACGTACCTTGGCAAGGTAACATGTACTTCACTTCCTTTATCAAAAATTATGTGTTATTTCATGTGGTATATAAAGTTGATTACATACCGTATTAAGAAAAATAATTACAGAACTTATGCCTTTTTATGAAATAATTATGTTTAAAAGGCGTTTACTTGTTGATATGACAGACCAATAGGTGGCAATGCTCTATATTATGCTTCCTATTTCCTAATGCTTGTACATATCGTGGTTATTTTAATCGGGATAATATTTGATCCAATAATAGTAAAACACGTTGAGGTAAATATAAAATTAATCTCGATAGGTTAATGCTGATATAGCGTTATTGAATTCGAAGAAGTCAAAGCATGAAAGTTGACACAGCGCTATGGCAGAAACGGAAATTGCATATGTGTCACTAATGAGGGGTGTGATCGCTTAGGAGTGAGGGGGAGTAAGTCTAGAAAGTGATTAGATGTTCCGGGTTTACTTTTCACATCAGAAGATTTTCTAGTTAGCAAGTGATATTGTGATTGAAGTTACTTATGGAATAGATTTTTACGGAAAATAATAAAAATTCATGGACCAACAAGATATCGCCTTTATCTTTTAGTGTATACAAAAAGAAAATCATAATTACCGGAACAGTTCGTTCTTTTTGTTTATATAATAATATAACTGAACTTTATTTATTGATAAGGAGTGGGATAATAGCTGCCTAAAATTATAGTTATTATGACTAGTTATTACAAGCCATTGTTTGTAGAGAAATCGATACGGAGCGTATTAAATTAGAATTGTCAATGTTTCGCAGTTTTAATTAACGAAGCATCTCAGCCAATTAAAGCTGTAAAAAGACCTGCACAAAAGATTACAAACAATGATCCATATATAATGGATCATTGTTCGACATGTATTGGGCTTCTATTTTGCCAATCGTTCAAAAAATAGGGTTCTTACTCGGATAAGAAACCGAACTTTATTGCATGAGGTATGCTATTTTTTTGAGATTGAATCATTTTTTAGGTTTTTATCCGATAGATAAGATTTTAGATAAAAAATATATTAATTTAAATTCAATATATTTTTAGTTATTCGCGGAAGAAAAAAATGAATTTATACAATTATTAAACCATAAAGAACATGTAAGGAATTAAGAGAAGACTTAAGAAGAAAAAGAGGGTGAGACCTTGAGTGAAGTCTATTTGAAAAATTATTGGTTATTAAATTTAGAGTATATAAAGGTGTTTTCTGAATTAGTACATCATAACATTTCTTTACCTTTATTAAGTAATTTTTATCAATATTTAGAAGAAGATGTTAAAAGCAAGATGAAAAGTAAGGATTTTTATAAATATTTGTCTGTTGCACCAATAGAAGAAAAACAATTGCATTCAGAATTTGAAAAATGGTTGCCTCTGCTTGAGCAAACGACAAAGAAAAGAGGACCAGATGGAGTCGTATTGCTTAATACTGATTATCTTCGTTTTTCAGCAGGTAATTTTTCGCATTTTAACCCTAAGTATACAAAAATATTAACAAGAGCGAAAAAAAGCGAGCTTTATGGTCTCCCTACGATTTGCACATTGGATTATACAAATAAAGTTCCTGATAGTTCTCATATTTTCATTGAAAAAGCTCAAAAAATTTTTTCAACATGTAAAGAACATCCGTTATTTTCTAATAAATTTTTTCAAACAAAACTACTCAATGATCTTCCTATTATGATTGAAAAAATTAATATGGTATATTTTATTTTCGAAGAACATGATATCTCGAGTGTGATTGTTGGTACAACAGAAGATATAACGAACCGAGTACTTACTCTTATCTCTAAAAGTAAGGGGATTCCAAGTTATTGTCTTCAGCATGGGGCCATAATGGGAGAAGAAGCGTTTTTTCCAATTTTCGCTACGAAACAGATTGTATATGGAGAGTATGAACGAGAGTGGTATTTTCGAAGAGGTGGAGCGGATTCTCAAATCGAGATATTGGGACACCCAAGATATGATGATATCTTTGAAAAGAAGCATTTAGAAAAAAAAGTACTTTGTAAGAAACTAAATATAGATACCTCTAAGAAAATAATCTTTATAGCAACGCAACCATTTAAAACCCAAGTTTATGTTGAACTAACAAAACAATTGATGAAAGACAAAAATATTACAGTTATTATAAAGCCTCACCCTTGGGAAAAAGGTCGTAATTTAGTGAGCGAATATATTCATTTAAGTAAGGTATACCCTAATGTCAAGTATATTACAACTGAAGTAAGTATTTATGATGTCATTTCTAATTCAGATCTTGTAGTTATTTCTAATTCAACAGTAGGATTAGAGGCTATGTTATTGGATACACCGGTAGTTGTTTATAAATCTAAGTCAGAGGAGAGAGATTATAAATATTACGATGAATTAAGCTGGCTTGTGACTCATTCTATTGAAAACATGATACAGACAATCGAAAAAGTTTTATATGATTCTTCATATTCTGTAACTGCTAAACAATTAAGAGATTATTTCATACAGAAAAATTACCCTCAAACTACAGTTACTCAAAAATTACAAGATTTATCTCGAGGTATGTAAAAGTAAAAAAACTTTATAAAATGCAATGAATTCTACAGCTAAACATCTAAATAATCGTATGGAATAAGATCATAGACACGTAAAACGTCGTTTTGCTAGATCCTCAAGATTTCAAAATTCTCTTCAAGCCTCAATCATAATAAAAGGAATTGAAACTCTTCATGCCCTATATAAAAAACGGAGTCATCAACCAAACTCCGTTTTTTCGATGTACAATGAATTATAGAAATTATTGCTATCTATATAAAATTTGTTTTTTAAACCACAGTTTTTTATATTTTAGCTAATTTTGCAACAGAATCAATATTCCATTCTAGAGCTTCGTCTGGATAGAATTTTCACTACAATATGAAATTTCTTATGAGCCAAGATGTGTGGGAGAAGTTTGGTATTATGAAATCAGTGTATTTCCTAATTTTTTTCTGATAAGAATGGCAATACAGTTCATTCTTCTTTTAGTTTTGGAGTTGAAAGTGTATTAATATGTGGTGAACCACCTGCCACTTAACGTTCTAACGGACTGTTTATAGAAGGGATCACAATATAGAAAACCCTCAATTTGAGCATTTAATACTTTGAGATAATAGTAAAATATCTATTTATTTAGAATATCCCATGAGAAATTCCACCATCAATTGGAATAAAAGTACCTGTAATAGCACTTGCAGCATCACTAGCTAAAAAAGCTACAACATTACCAAATTCTATTGGTTCATTATATCTCTTCATCGGTAAATTTTGCGTGATTTCTAATTCGATATCTGCAACATTACGTTTTTGTGTTTTAGACATTTCATTTAATAATTCTAATGCGCGAGCAGTTTTAAAAGAACCAGGTCCAACGGTATTAACTGTAACTCCATAACTAGCGTATTGATGAGAAAGAGTTTTCGAAAGAGAAGCTAGTCCAGCCCTATATATATTTGATAAGGTAAGCATTTTTGAAGGCTCTTTTGCAGTAAGGGAAGAATTTATAATAATTCTTCCCCATTTACGAGAGGACATATCAGGAATTAATTGTTTAGTTAAATAAATGACGGGCAATAACAGATCATTGTGTGCTTTACAGAAATCTTCAATAGTTAAATCCTCTATCGTTCCAGCTTTAGGACCAGCCACATTTGTAAATAAAATATCAATATTCCCCAGTTGCTTTTTTCCTTGTATAATAAGTTTATTTAAATCCTCGATGCTAGTTACGTCGGATGGGATTGCTAGAACTTCTCCTTTACTACCAATATCACAAATTTCTTTTTTAGCTTTTTCTAATTTTTCACTTCTACTTGTAATAATTACATTATGTCCATCAAAGTATAATCTTTTAGCAACTGCTAAGCCAAGTCCATCAGAACTAGCTAACACTAATGCGGTACGTCTTTCAATTTTATTCATTAAATCTCCTCCAACATATCTTCATATAATTGATCATCTTTACTTACATCATATTTTAAAGTTCTACCTATAAAATTCTTAGCTTCTGAAGGTTGGGTACCTGTTCCAGGGCGCTTATATGTTAAATCACTCCATTGGATTTTTGTACCTTTAGTCATATCACTACAAGCTACCAAGGACCTACGAGTTAATATAAAATTTGCATCATCCGTATGCCGGCGCTTTATCGGCACACCCATTGCTTTTTTAATATTACGTATATCAGTTACAAATTGATTTAGTTCATGAGGATTAATAGAAACTTCATAGTCAGGTCTTTTTATTGTAGCGTCTAAACTGAAGTGCTTTTCTATAACGTGAGCACCTAACGTCACTGCTGCTAAGGAGATAGCTGTTCCTGCAGTGTGATCACAGAAGCCTACTGGATAATTAAATTTTTTTAGTGTCTCCATTACTCTAAGATCAACTTCATTAGGTGGAGTCGGATATTTAGTATTAGTTTGATATACAACGACATTTTTTCCACCTGATTTTTCAATCACTTCTAAAGCAGCTTCTATTTCAGATAACAATGCACTTCCAGTAGAAAGAAATATAGGTAAACCAGTTTTTGCACATTCAGCCAAAAAGGGATGGCATGTAATATCCCCGCTAACTATTTTAAGAAAGTCAGCACCTGACTTGACAATAAACTCAAGAGACTTAAAATCTACTACACAAGCCGTCGTAGATAATCCCAATCTATGTGCAGTATCAAACAATTCGATAATCTGTTCGTCTGATAATCTCCATTTATCCCAATCTAATTTGGTCTTAGAAGATTTTCTACAATCAATGTCATTATAGGATATATGCTGAAAAGTAACTGCATCAGCCATACTTGAGTTGGCAACATCGACCATTTTTTTCGCCTCAATAAATGAACCTGCATGATTAATTCCGGCCTCGGCAATTACAAAAACTGATGAATCATCACCAATTAGCTTCCTATTAATATTAAATTTCTGCATCAGCAATCTGTCCTTTCTCAAGGTAACTACAAAATTGCAGCAGTTGTATAGAATGTAATTTCTTAAGTGTATTTGTAAGGAATTGTTAGCAAGATTTTTTATTTAGGAGAAGATATACCTACCTCTCTTAAACAACATCTGGACCATTTGGATCATATTTTAAATCTTTCGCTTTTTTATTTTTCAACAACTTTAATAACGTATGAACCAAGAAACGAATTTAGAACGTGAAATAATTATTTTTTAAAATTATTATTGGGAAAATGGGAAATATTTGTTTTGATTTCCATCAGAGAAATATCAAGTAGTAGTTTTCCATTAATGTATTAGAGTGTGCAATCGCATCACAGTAGCATTCTTTAAGTGAGCTTTTAATTATTCGAGATCCAAAATCATTTGTACCAAATAGCAGTCACTTTCATATACTGGGCAGGATACTATTTACCTGCTTTATCCCGCTATTTGCGGTCAGTAAGGTCTGCCGTGTTGTACGAAGGAGCCTATAGGAACGAATTTGATTTTCGATTTCATAAGGATATAAAAGATAAATCCATTTTTTCTTTGTCGTATCGTACGTATAGAAAATGCCACAGATTCTATATACATTCGGCCCAAAAATTTCAGGCTTTATTCTCTTTACATCAACATTTTTATACGCAATCTTGATAACTAAAAATAAATAAGAAATCTTTATCATGTGAAGGAGAAGAGCTCCTCCTTTAAATGGAGTGAAGGTAGGGGCAGTTCAATGTAAATATATATTGTCATTCTGTTTAAAATATCTAACTAGCCTAAGTGGTTATTATGGAGGTGCTCTATGAAATTAGCATTAGGTACTGTTCAGCTGGGTCTTCATTATGGAATAGGAAATATAATGGGTAAACCTGATAGGGAAGAGGCCTTAAATATCATCAAATATGCTATAAATAATGGTATAGATGTGTTAGATACAGCGTCTTCTTATGGAAATAGTGAAGTTATTATAGGTGAATATGTCTCAAGCAAAACAACAGAAAAAAATTTTCAGGTTGTAACTAAAATACCTATGATTGATTCTGAAAATATTGGTATTGAGCATTTAGATAGCTTAATTGATAAATATATTAAACAATCTATGATGAATTTGAAAACAAATATTATAGACTGTTGCCTGTTACATGATTCTAAAAATATGGTTTCACATAATGGATATATCATTCAAAAATTAAATACATTGAAATTAGGGGGAGTAATCAAAAAGATTGGTGTATCCGTTTATACACCTGATGAAGTTAAGCGGTTTTTGGAATTTGATTGTTTTGATATGATTCAAGTTCCTTTAAATATATTTGATCAACGTCTAATTTGTTCAGGCCTACTACAAAAGCTGAAAACAAAAGGAATAGAAATACATGCTAGAAGCCCATATCTTCAAGGGTTGCTATTAATGGATACGGAAAAAATTCCCGATTATTTACAAATCGCTAAAAAACCAATAAAAGAATTTGAGTTTTTAGCTCGGGAATTCAATTTAAGTAGAGCGCAATTGGCTTTATTATTTGTTCGAGAATTGAAAGAAGTTGATAAGATTATTATTGGATGTGAAACAGTAGAACAATTAAAAGAAAATATTCAAATCTGTAATTCACCTTTATTAGAAGAGAAAGTTCTTAATACTGCAAAGAAATTATTTAAGGATATACCTGAGATAATTATTAATCCGAACTTATGGAGGGTGAATAATGAATCAACATGAATTATTTAGTTTAAAAGGCCAGAATGCAATTGTTACTGGTGGATCTGGTTATCTTGGTTCTGCAATTTCTGAAGGGCTGGCTAAGTATGGTGCAAACGTTATGATAGTTAGTAGAAGCAAAGAAAAATGTATGAATTTAGCTGATCAGTTAAATCAAAAATATAATGTGAAATGTCAGGGATATGCTCTAGATGTTTCAGATAGTAAATCAATAAACCATACATTTGAGGAGATTTATAATTCAGATAATAAGATAGACATTCTTATTAATAATGCTTACTTTGGAGCAGGAAAGACTATTGAAGAAATGACAGAATCGGAGTGGGAAACAGGAATTGATGGTTCTATAAATAATGTGTTTCGGGTTACTAAAAAGGCATTACAATATATGCTACCGAAGAATAAAGGAAATATTATTAATATCTCTTCAATGTATGGTGTTGTTTCCCCAGACCCTTCTATTTATGGCGATTCAGGCTTTAATAATCCTCCGAATTATGGAGCAGGAAAAGCTGCTATCATACAGTTTACTCGGTATCTTGCGTGTCACTATGGTTTAAAAGGAATTAGAGCTAATTCTATCTCTCCAGGTCCATTTCCTAATACAGAAGTTCAGAAAAATAAAGAATTTATTCGAAATTTAAAGAAAAAAACAGCGCTAGGTCGTATTGGAAATCCCCAGGAATTACAAGGGTTGATTGTTTTTCTTGCATCTAATGCTTCAAGCTATGTAACGGGGCAAAATATTTGCATTGATGGTGGCTGGACATCGTGGTAAAACATCGCTAGAAAGTCAAGGATGTAACAAGAAACCTTTCCACTGAAAAAATCTTCTCATTTTATATAAGATGAGAAGATTTTTTAGTTATAGTGAGAATTTGACAATCTAGAAGTGAAAAGAGCCTTCGTTAATAATGTTATATTATATTGATAAATTTATCGTTACAAATACTTCCTTAAAATCCCCTAATTTTAAGGAAGTATTTGATATAGATAGAAGTCATTTCTCTTTATTGAGACTGACTTTTATTTTTGAGTTAGTGCAACTCATTGAAAACCTTTTTTAATATGATTTAGGTATTTTAAGAAGGTTATTTCCAAAATAGTACCAAAATTTTAATGGAAAATGAAAAAATACAATTTGTATCATGTTTATTTTTTGAAGCAATATCTCTTATTGGTACTATCCTCTTATATCATTCTTCTTGGTATTCTTTAGCTAAGTGAGAGGGGTATGATGAAATAGGAGGACCAATCTTAAAGAAGGATAAACTAGTTTTTGAAATCGGTATACAGTTCTTTAATAAATATAGTTTTTGCAATATGTCTTTATCTATTGGATGAAGCATGTAATTTGTCATTATGAAATAATTGTGATGATAGATAAATACTTTTCCTTCGGGTAGAATCGTGTAATGAGATAAATTCGGATAAATAGGTGGTCCATCTGAAAATTTATCTAAACTACTTTGTGAAACTTTAATAATTTCTTGATTTGAAAATTTTAATTTCCGAAATGCTATGGTGTTAATGAATGGACGTTTTTGATTATTTTCTATATAAAATAATTCTTCTTTTTCGTTTTGCACAACCCGTAGATTTGGGATTGATTCAGTAAGGGTTATGGGAGGACCTTCAGTATATTTGTAGATAAAGGGATCAGGGATTGAGACAATTTCATTTTGATTATATTTGAAGTAGGAAAGCATTTCTTTCGATATAAGCCTACGTTTATAGTTATCAATTAAAAATACTTCACCTTGTGAATTGCTAAACAAAATACCATTTAAATCTTTGGAAGGGAGGTTAGCATATAAATTTTGGAAGGAAAATGGTGTTTTAAAAGTAATATCGAGCACTTTGTTAATGGGATAAAAAGGCTGGAATGTATTTAGGCGTTTCCAAAACATCGCATCTCCAACAAACCAATATAAAGGATTTGTATCCCAATATTCACAGTATTTTTCATAAACCTTTAATAATATTCTTCTAGTATGCATAACTGAACAGTGATCCACAACATTTGCAGCTGTATATAAAATTTTTGAAGCTTCTCTTACATATTCATGAATAGCTTGTAGATTATAATCAACATATTTTACGTATTGAGAAGAGTACACTATATCTATTTCAGGTTGTTTTTCTAAGAAAGATATCATTTCAGCTAATCTGTTTGGAACGTACATAGTATCGTCCGTTAAATAGCAAATATACTCCCCACGTGTTAATGGAAGTGCCTTATTGATGAGAGTTGCATATCTTGTGGTTTTATATCTCTCATTATCTTGTATAAAACTATTTTCATAATAAATTCGAGGGTCATCTAAATAATTTTTTATAATATTTATAGTTTCTGGACAAGAGTTATCATCCATAATAAAAAGTTCCCATTCTTTATAAGTTTGCATTAGGACACTTTCAATAACTTGATTAATTAATGATGGCTTATTATAGCTAGTAAGGATAATTGAAATTAGGGGTTGCAAAATCGTCACCTCTTCTGAGAATATTGAATGTTTTTTCTAGCGAAGTCTAATAGATAATAATAAACCTTTATTGATACATTCTTTTTTGTACATGGATAGTTTATTACCTTTTCATAGATATGGTATGGACTATAGTGGAGTAAAAAGAGATATATAGATAAATATAAACGCTGCTATAGACTTTAATATATATATAAATTTTTTTAAAAATTATCGGAACGGATTGTCCTTTCTGTTTATATAATAACGTAACTGTTTTTGTATTTGGTTATAAGGAGGAGAGGAATATTTGCCTAAAATTTCAGTTATAATGACAAGTTACAATAAGCCTACGTTTGTTGAAAAATCGATATTAAGTGTATTAAACCAAACTTTTCAAGATTTTGAGCTTTTTATCATGGATGATAATTCTAATGAAATGACCCAGAAGGTAATTCAACCATTTATAAATAAGGAAAATATACATTTTTATAAAAGTAATGTGGCCCATATTTCTGAACGGACAAAAAAAGTCAGATATGCCGCTCTAATTAATGAGGCTCTTAAGCATGCGAAGGGGGAGTATATTACTTATATTACTGATGATAATCAATATGAAAAAGAACGACTCAAAAAGATGTCTAGTTATCTTGATGAGAATAAAGATGTTCAAATTATTTATTCTGCATCAAAAACGATTCATCTAGATGAATCAGATTTGCCTATTAAAACTGTTGAAAGAGCTGCCAAAAAAATTACTAATAATGCTCCATGTACAATTGATCATTGTTCTATTATGCATAGAGCCTCTGTTTTACCGATTCTTGAAAAAAGGTGGAATTCTTACTGGGATGAAGATCCTCAATTTTATCGTATAGGAGATGCACGCTTTTTTTGGAGATTAAATCATTATTGGGATTTTCATCCTTTAGATGAAATTTTAGATATCAATTATATTACTTCACATTCAATACATGCGCAGTTATTTGCAGAAGAAAAAAATGAATTTGTACAATTATTACCACTACAAAGAACATGTAAAGAATTAAGAGAAGACTTAAGAAGAAAAAGAGGATGAAATGTTGAGTGGTATCTATTTGGAAATTACTAGGCGATAAATCCGGAATATATAAATGTTTTTTCTGAGCTAAACCATTATAATATCCGTTTGCCATTACTGAGTAATTTTTATCAATATTTAGACGATGATGTAAAAAATAATATGAAAGTAAATAATTTTTATAAACAACTGTCCATTGAGCTAATAGAAGAAACGCAGTTGTAGTTAGAGTTTGAAAAAATATCTTTATTTCAACCAAAGATAACTCCTTAAACAACCTTATATTTTCGTTTTCAATGAGCAACCTGTACCAAAAATTTAAAACAGCATCGTATGTTTTGCTATTCAAAAAGCTAATTTTTCTCCCACCTATTTGTTGGTGCAATAGCACTACATACAAATTGAGAAGGGAGTTTTCTTGACTAAAAATTATTTCAATCAGAGGAGGTATGCATTTATATGTTTTTTAAAGATAAAAACATTTTAATTATTGGTGGAACAGGAACAATTGGAAAGAGCATTCTTTCTAATATTCTAGAAGAAAAGCCAAAAGTTGTAAGGGTTTTTAGTAGAAGTGAATATAATCAATTTTTATTACAAGAAGAATTCAGGGGAAAAAATCGAAATATTCGCTATTTAATCGGGGATATTCGCAATTATGATCGATTATTTAGTGCGATGGAAAATATTGATTATGTGTTCCATGTGGCAGCGATGAAGCATGTTTCTTTTTGTGAATATAATCCGTTTGAAGCTGTTTTGACCAATATTTTTGGAACACAAAATGTAATAAAAGCGGCAATTGCTCAGAAAGTAAAAAAGGTAGTTTTTACAAGTTCTGATAAAGCGATTTCACCAACAAATAATTACGGTGCAACAAAATTGACTGCTGAAAGATTGATTACGTCAGCGGAATATTCAAAAGGTTCAAGTGAAACGATATTCGCAAGTGTTCGTTTTGGAAATGTTATGGGGTCAAGAGGTTCTGTTATTCCCTTATTTGAAAAACAAATTAAAGAAAACCAAAAAATAACTGTAACGGATCTTAGTATGAGTAGATTTATGATGACACTGCCCCAAGCAACTATGTTAACAATTGAAGCAATGAAAATAGCAAAGGGTGGTGAAACTTTTATATTAAAAATGCCAGTTATTTCATTAAACGATTTAAGTGAAGTGATGATAGAAGAAGTTACAAAGTTATATGGATTGCCCAAGGAGAATATTAAAATTGAAGAAATTGGGTTAAAACCTGGTGAAAAAATGTATGAAGAACTTATGACACATGATGAATCTTTACAGGCTTTTGAATTACCAGATATGTTTATTATTCCTAGCCCATTAAAAAAGGGTGCTCAATATGAAAATGCAAAAAGGGCGAAGGCAGGGTTTTACCGTTCTGATAATCAAAATGCGATTTCAAAAGAAGAGCTTAGAAATTTAATATTAAACCAGAAACTATTAACAGGAGGGGAGAAACTATGAAAATATTAGTAACTGGTGGTGCAGGTTTTATTGGTAGGTGGGTTGTAAAGAGATTATTGCAGGATAAGCATGAAGTATGGATATTAGACAACTTAGCAAATTCAACTACTGCAAATATTACCGAGTTTGCACACGATCTAAATTTAAAACAATGCATTCAAGGAGATATTAAAGATAAAAAATTAGTTGCTCAATTATTTGAAAATAATTCATTTGACCTTTGTTATCATTTAGCAGCGAGTATTAATGTTCAAGATAGTATAGACGATGCTAGAACAACTTTTGAAAATGATACAGTAGGTACTTTTAATTTGTTAGAACAATGTCATAAGCATAATGTCAAAATGGTCTTTATGAGTACGTGTATGGTATACGATAAAGCTACTAATATACAAGGAATATCAGAATTAGACCCGATTAAACCAGCTTCTCCATATGCTGGATCAAAAATTGCTGCTGAAAACATGGTTTTATCTTACTATTATGCTTACAAGCTGCCAGTTGTGGTTATTCGTCCATTTAATACGTATGGCCCATTCCAGAAAACTGGTGGTGAAGGTGGGGTTGTTGCTATTTTTATAAATAATAAATTAGATAATGTACCACTAAATATTTATGGAGATGGAAAACAAACGAGAGATCTTTTATATGTTGAAGATTGTGCGGATTTTGTGGTGGCGGCAGGATACTCTTCAAAAGCAAATGGTCATATTATTAACGCAGGAACAGGACAAGATATATCCATTAATAAATTAGCAGAATTGATTTCAGGAAATAAAGTAAGTATTCAACATGTAACTCATATCCATCCACAAAGTGAAATTCAAAAATTATTATGTAACTATGAAAAAGCAAAAACATTATTGAGTTGGAAACCAAAAGTTTCTTTAGAAGATGGAGTTATTAAAACAGAAGAGTGGATTAAATCTTTAAAAAGTAACCCTAAGGAGAAAGAATAATGGTAAGGGAAATTCTCGGTATACATGGAGGAAAGCCTGTTAGAGAAACAAATTTGCCATATGGTCAACAACAAATTGATGAACATGACATTCAGGCGGTTGTAGATGTATTAAAAGGGGATTTTTTAACGACAGGGCCAACGATTCAACAGTTTGAGGAGGCTATAGCGAAATATGTGGGAGCAAAATACGCTGTTTCTTTTTCAAATGGTACAGCTGCTCTGCATGCTGCTTGCTATGCAGCTGGCATAACTGAGGGAGATGAGGTAATTACAACTCCAATGACATTTGTAGCAAGTGCAAATTGTATTTTATACCAGGGTGGAAAGCCAGTATTCGCAGATATTGACAATGAAACATATAACATTAGTCCTAAATCTATAGAGGAAAAGATTACAAACAAAACAAAAGCTATCATTCCCGTACATTTTACTGGGCAGCCTGTAGAGTTAGAGGCAATAAAGAAAATCGCAAAAGAAAATAATTTGATTATCATTGAAGATGCAGCCCACGCATTAGGAGCCACATATAAAAATAAAAAGATTGGTTCTATTGGTGATATGACAATGTTTAGTTTCCATCCGGTGAAACATATTACTACCGGAGAGGGCGGAGTAATTACTACAAATAATCCACTGTTTTATGAAAAACTTGTTCAATTCCGTACGCATGGAATTGAAAGGAATTCTCAAAAACTTCTTGAAAATCATGGGCCTTGGTATTATGAAATGCAATTCTTAGGTTACAACTACAGATTAACGGATATACAAGCTGCTCTTGGCTTATCACAGTTAAATAAATTAGACTCTTTTATTAAGATTAGAAAGAAATATGTAGACATCTATAATAAAGAATTTAGTTGTCTATCTGAAATCATCATACCAAAGCAATCGCCTCAGACCGAATCAAGTTGGCACCTTTATATTATTCGTTTAAATACTAAATTATTAAAGGGCAATCGAAAAGAAATTTACGAGGCATTACAAAGAGAAAATATCGGTGTGAATGTGCACTATATACCCGTACATTTACAACCGTTTTATCAAAAATTAGGTTATGAAAAAGGTATTTGTCCACAAGCAGAAAATGTATATGAGGAAATTATTACACTGCCTCTATTTCCGAAAATGACAGAAGCTGATGTATGGGATGTAATAAAAGCGGTGAGAAAAGTTCTTTCGTTTTATAGAGTTGCTAAACATTAAATGAAAGGGGTGTTATTAAGATTGCAAAATCAAAAATTATTAAGAGCTGTTACAAAAATTGATATTAAAAAAGGAGAGATTATTACAGCTAATAAAATAGCTATGGAACTAGATGTTGTTGAAAATGCACTGAACCAGCTTGAAGCAGAGGAATTATTACCTCAGATAGCTTTATATAATTTGTCTGCAGGTACCCCATTATCAAAAGAGGTTATTGAACCTCCAAAAGTAGTAATAATTGTACTTTGCCGGTTAAAATCTACTAGGTTACCTTTAAAGGCATTATTACCAATACACGGAATTCCTTCCATTGAAAGATGTCTTATAAATACATTAGCTATTCCAGGAAAACATCAGGTCATACTTGCTACTTCAGATATAGCACAAGATGATCCTTTGGGAAAATTTGATTTAGACGGGAAGGTTAAAATTTTCAGAGGTGATCCAGAAAATACTGCTGATCGCATATTCCAAGCTGCCAAACAAGAAAATGCAAATATTGTAATGCGGATTACAGGAGATTGCCCAGTTGTGTCACCAGAAATCAATACTTTTTTACTAGATGAACATTTGAAAAGCGGTGCAGATTATACACAGGCAGAGTTAAGTACGTTACCTGTTGGAACAGCAGGTGATATTTTTACATTAGAGGCAATCGAACGATTGCTACAAACCCAAAAAACTTTAACCTATGCAGAATACCTTCCGTTGTATTTTGTGAATAATCCCCATTTATTCCAAGTCAATATAGTAAAACTCCCTCCTCCATTTCGTTACCCTACTTGGAGGCTAACATTAGATGAACAACCAGATTTAGATATGTTCAATGAACTTTATAAAAGTCTGAATGTAAAATCTAAACCTTTATTTTTTCATCAAATAAAAGATTACATCCTAGGAAATCCTGAACTTGTTCAAATCAATAGTCATGTGGAACTGAAATATATAAATCAAAAATCGTTAGTAGATGAGTTAAATAGAGAAACAAAATTATAAATTAATAAATTGTAGCGCTTTTAGTGAGGAGGGAGTAACTTGCTTGAGAAAAAAATTGTCTTTCGCGCCGACGCATCTATTGAAATAGGGACCGGCCATATTATGCGTTGTTTAACACTTGCCCATGAGTTACGGAATAAAGGTGCTCAGATTTATTTCATTTGCCGTAAGCTGCAAGGTGATCTGCAGCAATATATTTTAAATAAGGGATTTCATGTGTTTTTATTAGATGCAGATGGTGAAAATACGAATTTCTCAAGTACAGTACACGGGAGTTATTTGAATTGGCTAAAATATCATTGGTTTGTTGATGTACAACAGACCAATGATATTTTGTCGCAACTTCCCAAGTTTGATTGGTTAATTGTTGATCATTATGGATTAGATAATAAGTGGGAGACTGCTTTAAGAAAAACTGTAAGAAAGATTATGGTAATTGATGATCTTGCAAATCGAATGCATGACTGTGATTTATTACTAGACCAAAATTTATATGATAACCTTAATGGTCGCTATAAAGATTTATTACCAGAGCAATCATTAGTGAAATTAGGACCTAAATATGCCATATTACGACCAGAGTTTCATGCTGCTAAAAAATTTTCAAGAAAAAGAACAGGTGAGATTGAACGCATCTTTATATTTTTTGGGGGGCATGATGCAACGAATGAAACATTAAAAACATTAAGAGCTATACAAAATATAAGTAGCGATACTTTAAAAGTAGATGTAGTAGTAGGAAGTCAAAATCCCCATAAAGAAGAGGTTGAATCTTATTGCAGGAGTATTTCTAATGCCTCGTTCTATTGTCAAATAGAGAATATGGAAGAGTTTATCGTACGAGCGGATTTAGGGATAGGAGCTGGTGGCACAACCACATGGGAACGCTGCTTTCTTGGATTACCTTCTATAACAATTACAACTGCTCCAAATCAAATTGAAGTAACCCAGGCTGTGTCGAAAGCTGGAGCTACATGGAATATTGGTACAGCTGAAAGTGTTTCGGATGAAACGATTACGAAATGTCTAAGGAAGCTTTTATCAAATTCTAAAATAGTGAAAGAAATGTCTAATAAGGCTCTTTCTATACAGTGTGCCAGTAATTCAGATGAAATAGCAAAAATTATTTTAGGAGGATAGCATGTTAGATATAGGGGATTTTCAATTGAAAAGTTTAGAAAAGAAAGATTTAGAACTTATTTTAAAGTGGAGGAATACAAAAGAAATACGTACGGTTATGTATGAAAATCATGAAATTACAATAGACGAACATTTAAAATGGTATAAAAAACTAGAAATGGATGATACAAAGATTGCAAGATTATTAATATATAAAGAAAAACCAATTGGATTTGTTAATTTTACAAAAATAGACAAAATGAATCGGACTTGTTATTGGGGATTTTATATAGGTGACAAACAAAGCGTAAGGCGTGCTGGAACTGTATTAGGTTTATTAGCATTAGATTTTATTTTTGAAACAAAAGGCATACAAAAAGTGTGTGCAGAAATATTAGAATTAAATCGTATTAGTTTAAACTTTCATCAGAAACTTGGGTTCGTAGAAAATGGAAGATATGTGAACCATATTTGCAAGGGTAATGAATATATCGATGTCATTAAAATGACACTGTTTTATGAGCAATGGATGGAAAGGAAAAAAGCTATAAAAAAAGAACTTGAAGGTGAAAAACATGAGTAATGTATATATCGGCGGTAGAGAGATTGGCAATAACTCGCCACCATTTATTATTGCAGAAATGTCAGGGAATCATAATCAATCATTAGGTAGAGCATTGCAAATTGTAGAAGCAGCTGCAGAGGCTGGAGCACAGGGATTTAAAATTCAAACATATACACCTGATACAATGACTTTAAATATAGAAAATGGTGATTTTTTAATTCAGGATACGAACAGCTTATGGAAAGGTAAATCACTTTATCATTTATATAAAGAAGCATATACACCATGGGAGTGGCATAAACCAATTTTTGATCGCTGTACAGAATTAGGAATGATACCATTTAGTACGCCATTTGATGAAACTGCTGTAGATTTTCTAGAGTCATTAAATGTTTCTTGTTATAAAATCGCATCTTTTGAAAATACTGATATTCCCCTCATACGTAAAGTAGCCGCAACAGGAAAACCAATAATTATTTCGACAGGTATGGCTTCAGTTGCTGAATTAGATGAAACAGTAAGGGCTGCAAGAGAAGAGGGATGTAAAGAATTAATTCTATTAAAATGTACAAGTACGTATCCTGCATCACCAAAATCTACAAACATAACTACCATACCTCATATGAAGGAGTTATTTAAATGTGAAATAGGTTTATCTGATCATACACTTGGAGTAGGGGTATCTGTAGCAAGTGTTGCTTTGGGGGCCACAGTAATTGAGAAACATTTAACACTCTCGAGGTCTGACGGAGGTGTAGACGCTGAATTTTCAATGGAACCTGCTGAATTTAAATTATTAGTAAGTGAAACTGAAAAAGCATGGGAATCTTTAGGTAATGTATATTATGGACCAACTAATTTAGAAAAAGACTCTTTAAAGTTTAGAAGGTCATTATATGTTGTAGAAGACATAAAAGTGGGAGAAGTATTCACGAATGAAAATATTAAAGCTATCAGACCAGGTAATGGTTTATTGCCAAAACACTTATCCAAAATTCTCGGAAAGAAAGCGAGTAAGGATATCAAAAAAGGAACACCTATTTCATGGGATTTAATTTGATAGAGTATACTGAAATACTAATAAAAATTCATTTCAAGTATATAGTAGCAAACAAGTTAGCTTACGCTAACCGACATGCACCTCCTACCTATTTGTTAGTGCTAGCACACCTTCAGGAAAAGTAAGGAGGGAGTCTTCTGACGGGAAAAGATAAATTAAAATGCCTTTTCATAAAATTGAAAAGGCATTTTAATTTATTCAGAATGATTATAAAAGAAAAGAAATTTTTAATTTAATAAATCAATTAAGTTGTGATCGTAATATAGTCGTTATAAAATTGATTCTCTCATGAAAAGTATGTTGTGTAATAACTTTTGTGTGAATTTTTTCGATCATTAATCCTTTTGAAATCGTATCATTCAAATGAAGAGATATCTTATTTAAACAATCATTAAAGCTGTTATAGGATATAATTTCATCTTTATTGAAGAAAGATGAAAGATCAGATTTTTCTTCTATAATTTGAAAGCCTTGGCAAGCGGCGATATCAAATGTACGATTATTAATGGTATTACTTTTTACTCTATTTTTATTTTTATTCTGTGGAAACATATAACTACGATGAGGATTTAATATGAGACTAGCGTTATTATAATAGAACGCAACTTCTTGAGGTGGAATCCATTCTTCTATAATCTTAATTCTTCGGTGATTTTTCCATTTTTTAATTAACTTATTTCTCCAATGTTGACCAATAACAGTATAGTGATAAGGAGTTTTTTCCAAAAGAAACTGTATTAATTTTACTCGGGTTGGATAAGGGTATCCAATGAACAATACTTCACTTTTATATTTTGAATTTTTTAGACCAGGTTTAAATACATCTATATTAGTTGCTAATGGTAAGTGATATACATTGGTATATCCTAAACTTGTGTAATATTTAAGTGCTTCACTATCGATAGTAAATATAAAATCAAAGTTATTTAATAGAAGAAGAGAAGTGTCTATATAAAATGGGTCCTCAGTTAACCAGACAGCTAATTTAATGTTCCTTTTTTTAAAATATTGAATGGCTATTTGTGGTAGATGATTACCTAATAAGGTGAAAACAATATCAGGATGAAACGTTGTTGTAATGAAATCTAATTGCTCTATTAATTCACTCGGCTGTACTGCTAACCATTCGAAATTTTGATTGATAAGTGTTCTCTGTATGCTTTGATCTAGATATTGATAGATTTTTGAGTAACCAGAAGTAATGTATAAGAGTTTCATATTTCAATCCCTGCTTTAGGTATAAAATATATTATGAGCTAAACGTAACACTTTCTATTTCTTTACAACTGATCTTAGTAATACTTATAGTAGGAGGAGTAAGTGAATTTTCCTCTTCTAATGTGACGATACAAGTATTAGGGTTAAAATTTGTAAAAATAGCAGGTCCAATAATATTTCCAGATTTACCAGTCACAGTAACGACTTCGCCTGGTTGTAAATTTTTAAAAATACTACATACTCCACCTGAACAACGAAATAAATTACATAAGAACAAATTTGTCCCTCCTTTAAACAATATACTGTATCATATGAAAGTATGTAGAAGGATGTGTAGACAAGTAACCCTTAGAAGGGGAAAAAATTAAATTAAAGAAAATTATTGAAGTGATAGATAAAATAGAATAGAATAATACATTTGTGATTATTCTGATTAGATTTTTTCATAAAAAAGACATTCATTAGAATGTCTTTTTTATAGATTGAACTAGAACCATTTAAATCATCTTAAGGTGTGGTTAAAGTAACGCTTTCTATATCTTCACAACTTATGAATATAGTATTGGTTGAAGAGGGGGTCAGCACATCTTCTTCTACCAATACCACCGCACAAAGATTTGGAAAGAACAGTGAAAAAGTAGCAGGTCCAATAATTTGACCTGATCTAGTAGTAACTGTAACAACTGTACCTGTTGGCCATGAAGAGAATAAAAAACAAGCTAAACCTTTACAATTTGCCATATTAAATCCTCCTAACTCTAATTTCAAATAATGTAGTAAATTCCAAACATCCTATAGTGTATGTGGTAGCAGTATAAAGTGCTTGGATATTCGTTCATGATCAACAGGATTACTGTGAAATACTACTATATACACTTTTAAAAGATAAAAATGGTAAGGAGGTTTATGAAGGAGATATTGTATGATTTAGTAATCAGTTATTCAAAGTTCCAAATGATATGGATCGGAATTATGGGGTGGGAGATAACGAGTATATCGAGCTATGCTATATGGTATTTGATTAGGATGAGATAGAAGGCTTAAGTTTTCGGTAGCATTTATGGGAATCCAGAGTAACTAGAAAACTAAATAAAATTCTTATTTGCACGACACGTTTCCTTATAAGTGTGCAAACACGAAATAGGAGGGTTATTAATTTGATGACAACAACTGTTTGACTGAAGGTAGGAATGGAAAACGCCAGGTTGAGCTTAAACTACTTATCTAGTACTCCTACATGCAAGGCATGATAATAGTCACAAATTGTATGAAGCTAGGTGAAGTTAGCTGAACAAAACCTAAGTGAGAAATCATATGGTAATGGATAGGTCGGGATGCTACAAAATATCTATGGTGAGAATGTACGGCTCTAAAGGATTAATACATTAGAAATGTGTATGTCGTTGATGACGATGTTATCTACCGAAAAGTAAGAGTAAATGATATGAAATTCGGAACATCTAACGATGAGGATGTAAAGATAACAGGCTTACAGCAAGCACCTAAGGATATATGTATAGCTAAGTCAATCGGAACGTGGTAAGCAAGAAAATGTCACCAAAGCCTACTAGCAGACAGGTGCATATACGGTTCTAACGAACCGAAATTGATTTGTTCTTGTGAAGGTGGGGACACAGTATCAACGAAGCATGTAACAAATGTGGAGGGATAGTCCCTAGTCTTATTCGTTGAAAACTAAATCAACTATATGTAACTCACAGGATCGAGTAAGATGATGGGACTTTTCGAAAGAAAAGGGAATGAATACATCGGTGAGTACAACATTGTTTGTAATCTAGTTGCTTTAGTATAAAAGGATAAGATGGGACGCTGTATGCAATGAAAGTCGCACGTACAGTGTTAAGCCGGGGAAAAGATGGAGATAACTTCAAAGTTATATATCGCAACGATATCTAAATTGTATATGTAGAAAGGAGCACCTAATTAAAGTGCTCCTTAGGAGATTGATTATAAATGTCTGTTCATTAACTATTATTATGTTTATTTTATCGAATGGTGAAAAACTTGGACAAAAACTTCATTTTGCACAACAAAGCAGCTAGTTAATAAAACTAACTGCTCGTTGTACAAAAGAAACGCTACGCTTACAGAAATAATTTGTAACTTTAAGTTACAGAAATAGTATCAACAGGGTTAAAAATATTATTCGGAAATGAAAGATAGCTAAACAAAAAATTTATTTTAAAGCTGCACTTCGGTGATGGCTTTTGTGTTATTTATATAAGAGGATAATTATGGTTTTTGTAGAATAAATAAGTCGGGAGAGGTTGGTTAATAGTACTATATATGGATATAAAAATATTTGAAATGCGTGAAAAACGATTAGCAGAACTATTAGGTGCAAAGGTACTATGGGAATCTATAAGTGCTGTTACAGAGGAGATTGAAAAACAAGAACTAGAGTTCACACCAGGTTTATTAGAAAATCTATTCATTCATGTGAAAGAAACTATTCAAATTCAAATTATGAATCAACGCATAACAAAAGCCCCTGTAAAAGCAGAGGCTTTTGTTATAAATAAAGATACATTATTTATGGAAGCATATGTAGAATTAATCATTCATAATTTTATTATTTCTGAATTAGCTGTAGAGCTTTCAGCTGTTCTAAAAGAATTAAATTGTTTTGTTCAATCATCTTTGCCACAGCTTCAAAGTGAGCTTGATTCTCAAGAACCTCAATCTACTTCTCTTTAGGAAGTGATTGAAGTATTTCTTTTATTTCTTTTATTTCTTTTATTTCTTTACACTCGTATATGTTATTCTCTGAGTCTTCAATTAATTTATTGCGTCGATTGGTGTATTCAAGTGCACCTAAAGTCGCTAATGCGCGAGGATCTAATCCTAGAATTTCCATGTATTCCTCTCCTTTCCTCTACAATAATTCGATAGGGGAAAGGAGATTCCTTTAATGATTTGGTATAATTTTTAAGAATCTATATAATATGATGTTGATTAGTGGAATGTTATGTAGCAGGGATGCAATAGAATTAGATCTAAAAGAACTTCTAAAAAAGATGAGGAGAAAGGGAAATCCATTAATTCTCACTCTTTTTCTTAAATGCCCTACATATGAAACGTTTGTTTCCTTTTATCAAGAATTTTACATTGGATTCTTTGAGGAAGATTAGGTAAATATATGGTATGGAATATGAATAGATAAACGAAGCGGAAGGGAAGTGTAACCGTCAGAATTATAGGGAATATTAAGGGGGATGAAGTAATGTGTTTTAAAATGTTTAAGAGTGAGAGACTATGTATCACTCGTTACTTAAAAAGTAAAAGATTAGACATTAAAATAGAGAGAGGTGTCTAAGTTACTTGTATAGATGAAATAATTGAGCGTATGAAATTAAAACATTATGAAATATAAGGGCGATCTTTAGATAGGCTAAGCAGAGAAATATGGCATGCTGAGAAAGTAGCTAGTAAATTTGAGGAAGTTAAATTGTGAAAGGTCACACTTATGTTAACTTAGATGTCTATCACTAACTTATTCTGTATAAAAAACTAGCTGCACAAAAGTACAGCTAGTTTTCTTCACAAATTTATATAGCTTCAATGACAAATTGAGATTGAGGTATATATAATAATTGAGCTGTTAAGGAAGTTGTTGTATTAGCAAATGGGTATGCTCCCTTATAAAGAAAATTACTATACACTATTTCATTCATTTCATAGGTCGTACACAGTTTTTTTAGGATTTTTTGAGAAATTTTATTTGTACAAGCAGCAATAAAATCAAAATCTCTTTTACTTATTTCTTGAATGGCATGTGAAAGCAGGGTAGTGACTATACCACTTCCCATCCAATCGGGATGACAAGCGCCCATATCTAGATAGACCAATTTTTCTTTATCTAAATGAGAAAACTCAATAGATTCTGTCTCTAATGTATCTAAAAGTTGAAAAATAGGTTCCATTTGTGGGCATAGTTCATTCGCTTTATCTGCATCTATTAGTGGCTGGGTTACTTTTTTTGTTAAAAGAACCCCAACAATTTGAAAGTTTTCTATTGCTACAAATGACATAGCTTGAGATACAGCTTGTTTCATCATTTCTTCGCACATTTTGTGAAAAGGAGCAAAAGGAATTTGTAAACTGCTTACAAGAGGTTCATTATTCACAAAAGAATGTGCAAGTAAATGTGCTGCATCTTTCACGTGGTGTGTATCAAGTAGCTCTATATTCATATGTTTTTCCTCTTTCCTGATATAGTGAATAGTAATTAAAAGGATTAAAAATTTTATTTCATTTAGTTAAGTTTAACTATTAAAGCGCTAACAAATATGGTTATGAAACATATGAATGAATCTGTTTAGTAGCAATCGAAATATGTTCATAAAGAAATGCTACGATTTCATCTATACATTCAATAGTTGTATATGGAGAGATAGAAAAGAATTTTAATGTAGAAATCGGATTTCTATCACATCTATTTATTACATCTACTTCACAAGAACGAGTTGTATCGCCAAAAAATACTTGATCACGATTTTTTCCTAGGTAATTAAATAGTTCTATATTTAATCGATTTGTATCCTCAATCTCTTCTTTTGTTGCAAGACCTATTCTTTCTTTTTCCCAATTTTCGTGGCCATCTCCATTCATATAGAAACGAAAAGTTGTAATTGGTCCATATGTAAAATCATTTGTGATTGCGACTTGAGGTAGGGCCTTGCGTAACTTCTCTCTAAATAATAGATTTACACGAATATAATTTGCTAATAATTTTTGGTATCCTTCAATTCCAAAGGCTAATAGATTGATATACATTGGAATAGCACTACCAGCTCGTGAACATTCTAATGTATAACCTGTATGATAACTCCCATATGATCTATTACCAAGATAAGGTGTATCATCTTGTTCAATGTCCATCAGTTGTAAATCAGTATGATTTTTTACGATTAAAATACTTGAAGCATAAGGTGTTTGTCCTAATTTATGAAAATCAAAACATACACTATCAGCAAGTGCCATGTATTGCATTTTATCTTGTACGTATAGTAAAGCATTTTTTAAGTTCGGTTCAAATGAAAGTGGATTTTCTTCGAAATTATAATTATTAAAGAAACTATAGAATCCACCCATTGCAGAATCCGCATGGATATAAATAGGTTTTAATTTATATTTTTTTTGTATTGCTTCAGCGCTCTCTTTAATTTTTTTTATATCATCAATGGTAAAAGTATCTGTTGACCCCATAGTAGCTAGAATATAAAGGGGGATACCGCCATTATTAATAACTTGTATCATTTTGGCCTCTAAATCATCTATATCCATAGAATTTGAATAAGGATCAGTTTTCACTTTAATTAGGTGATTTGATCCAATGCCAGTTGCTTCAGCTGATTTTAATAAACTATAGTGTGCATTTTCAGAAGCAAAGCAATATACATTTTGTGGAGCACCATATTCTTTTGCTGATGGGAATTGTTTAGAAATTGCTAAGCGTAAGCTCGAAAACACGCATCCTTGTCCACCCCATGTTGTATAGCCACCGCTATTATGCGGATTATAACCAATCAGTTTTGAAAGCATAGATACAACTTTTACTTCTGCTTCAGCTGCTCCCGGACCATATACATCCCAAACACCATTACCATTTAGAAGGGCCATGGTCATTAGACCTAATATTGAAGGTATACTTGGTAGTGGTACCGCGTTAGACAAGTAATACTTATTTGGATAAGGATGACCATTCATAAATTGGTTTAGCTCTTCTATAACCTCAGACATAGTGATTCCATCTAGTGGTATATGACTTTGTTGAATTAAGCTATTGTAGTATCCTTCTGATTTTTCCTCACATTTACCTAAAGTAGCTCGCTCTTCATTTTTTAATCGGTCAAGATTTTTAATTATTTTCTGCATAGATTCTAATAAAAGGTGTTGTTTTTCTTCATTTCCATCAACGCTCGGAAATAGTTTTAAAATATCTTGCATGCAGTCACTTCTCCTTGTGAAAATCTGGATTTTTATTTTACTTAGTTAAACAAAAGAGTATAATAATTTTGTAATTATCCTTTCGGATATTTAGAAATGAGGAGCTATTTAGAAAAAAATGTAATTCCATAGAAGATTATATTAACTATGGAATTTAAAGTAAAGAAAATTTTTTGATTTATTTTAAAAAAAATAATTTTGGGATAATGAAGTTTCTAAAAATATTTCTGAATTAATTGTTTATTTGATTTGCATGTTGCCCTAGTATGTATTCAACTAGTGTAGTAGATATTTTAATCTAATGTAGAACGTATTATAAGGTAATTGAATACAAGGGATTAAGACCAACATAAACTGTAGATATTGTTGGGGGAAACATAAAAAAATTAAGGTGAAATTGCTAAAAAGATGTTCTAGTGAAGAAAAAGTAGTATGGATTTGTTAGTTAAATCAGCATAATTTTTATGGAAGAATAATGGGTTTGTTCACGTTCAAGATGGTAATGATACAATAAGAATAGATTCACCAGATAAAGTAACAAAATATAATCATGTACATTTATAAGATGAAACAAAAATCCATTAGATGTAAATAGGAGTAATGTGGATGCTAAAAGTTCAGATGCTCATATTCCATATAAAAAGTAAGAATTGAGGTCGAAAATGAACGTACAGAGAAAACAAGCAGAATTTGAAAAGTTACACTATTGTGATGCATGGGTTACTAAATTAGTATGTGACTATTTTGGTGATGAGGTACACCTAACTTATAAGGTTGAAAATGACGAAGTAGATTTTCGATTTAGCAGTTGCTATAGAATAAATTTCAAACACAGTATGGGATATGTAAAAGAAAAACCAATAAAAACATTTACATATGAACAGTTACCGTATTTTCTTCATGATATTGAAATTGGTGAAGTAGAAAAAGAGGGCTTAAAATTATATACCTGTAATATAATTATGCCTCCTATGAAATTAGAAATATGGTGTAAGGAAATACAAATTGAAAGATAAGTATTTGCACGAGAAAAAAAGCCGGGTAAATTCTATATTGTTGTAAAATAATTAAATGGAACTTAGTTAAACATAAAACCGTGGAAATATTTAATTTTTACGGTTTATATTATCTCAATTTGATTTTCTTTCATATTGTTTCTTTCTACTTCAATCCATTTCTGTCCCTCTGCAATATTATGAATCTCTTTTTAATAGCTATCTATGCTTGTTATTATCAAGCAGTTGATGTAGGAAGGACAGGTGAAATTGTTGAATTTTAAGTTTAAAGATAAAAATAAATAAGGAGAATATGTTATGAAAGTAACTTGTTTATATAATACCGGTAATGACCTATCTAAGATTACAGAGGAAACATTTAATTTAACCATTGAAAAAGAGTATATTGTTTATGGTATATGCAAATTACAAAGTGGTGAATTAACATATTTAATCTTAGGAGAACGTGAAAATATGCCATCATGGTATCCAGCAGAATTATTTAAAATATCCGATGCGTTACAACCTATAGAATGGTATTGTGCAGAACACAGACATGTCAAAGGTACAACTATAGATTATATATGGGGATATAAAGAGTTAGCCTTGGATGATACACATGCTCTTGGTTTAATAGAAAGAGAGAATAAAGATATGGAACTATTTTTAAAGCGTAAAGCTGAAATTGATGAATTTGAAGAATTGTAATAGTAAATGAATGAATTGATTAACTTATAAAAAGCGTAGAAATTAAATATTTCTACGCTTTTTTGTACATAACATTTAAATAAATAGCTTTTTTTGAAAAAGTTAAAAGATGTTATTTATGTTGGTGCGAATAGCTATTACAATGTAATTTATATAAAAAAAGTAGCTGCAAGTGCAACTACTTTTTTCACAAAGCATTATTATTTCAAAAACATTCTTAACGTAAACTTGCGCTTAATGGTATTTGAGAATAAACTGTGAAATTGTTACCATAAGTACCGTGTCTTGAAAATGAGGAAGAAATTGAACCGTTCCAGCTTTTGTAGGTAGCCCCAGATATATCTGTTCTTAGAAGTACATTTGAAAAGCTAGCTTGGCTAAAGGAGTTACGTCCAGTATCTTCAACCCCCTGAACCATTTTTACTGGTTCATATTGAGAAAATGAGCCATATACAGGCTGATTTGCATATCTAGGGTTTCCATTTACATACATAGTAACCGTACCATTTCCGTTATTAACTATTTTCAGGTTTACTCGATCACCATCTTTAATTGACGCATCATACTGTGTGTTCCAATACTTACTGTTTTGACCAGATTCATTATATCCTGAATTTAGAAATACTTTATATCCACTTGGTGTTTTAGAAATACCACCTTCAACTTTAGATGCTCCAATACCTAAATACCAATTCACATACCCATCTTTAACAACAACTGATTTTGGTAGATTTATATCCGCTGCAATCCCAGTATAGGTACTATTTGTAACACTTTTTACAGCACCTTCTGTAGCTGCAAAACTAGTAGTTGAAAACATTGATAGAGAAATTAGAAGTGAACCAACTAGATACATCATTTTTTTCTTACTTTTTCTTAATACTTGATTCATTTTAGATCCCCCCATATTTTAAATTATTAAATTGTAGGGAAAGTTGGCCAACTAACTACAACTTACAAACTAAAGATATATCAGGTTTCATTTAATGTATATATTTTCCTGTTATAAGTCATCGAAATGTCAAATGAATTTGATTTTTCATATTTATCAATATAGGTGGAGTTGACAGATTAAAGTGGTATGTCTATTTAAATGTAAGCAGATTTTGTTAAAAATACTATTAAAACCTATAAATATGTTGTGGATAATATGTATTACGGTTCATTTAGGAGAAAAAAATATGGAATGAATATAGTGGGATTTTTCAAAGAGTATATCTGAAATATTTAGAAATAGATTAAAAACAAAGAAAATAAATGAATAGTTTTTTATAAGGAATTCATTGAAATAGTCCGTAGATGAAGGGGAATATATGATTTATAAGACATGGATTTCCTATATAAAAGAAGAAAGGGGATCCAGCTATGGGAATTACAAATACAAAATCAAAGTTAGATAATGCAGCTATTGAAGGGGCTATAGAGGCATTAAAAGGTGAAAATGAATGTTTACGTATGGAAATAGATTATTTAAAAAAGTTAAAGGTTTTAGTTGAAAAAGAGAAGGAATTCCAGAACAAGACAAAGCAAAAGTAATTTATCTTATGAAATTTGAAAGTATGGAACATATTAAGATAGTATTAGATAATTATCTAAGTCATTACAATCGCAAAAGAATCAAAGTACAGTTAAAAGGAATGAGTCCAGTACAATACCGGACTCACATTCAGATGGTCGCTTAATTTTTGTTTAACTCTTTGGGGCCAGTTCATCATAGGTGATTGAATAATGTTGGCTTGCTAAGCTTAGTGATTGTTATTCTTTAACTGATCTTAAATTACGTTAGTTTAAGTATTGAGAGTAAAAGAATAGGAATAGAAAAATTAATGTTTTGCTAAATAATCTATTAAAGAAACTTAAAGGAATAACAAGTTCTCCTATTGTAAGGATTTTAAGTTTATCCTTATTTAGTCCTTTTATTAATTCTTTTAATGTTTGGAAGTTTATTTTATTAACGAAAGACCAACTTGGCACAGCTTTTGTATCTGAACCTATTTTGAAAACGATATGAATACTATGTGCATGAAAACCGCTTATTATTAAAATAAGCATAAATCCTAAAATAATGAACCAAGTCATTTTTCAACACCTCCTTTGAGTATCTAATATTAAGATATTAAAACTGTTGAGGAAGTGTGCTGTTGTCCATGAAAAATATTGAGAAATTGTTGAGGAAACGTTGAGAATGTTGAAATGCTATTGATTGTAACGGAGTTAATAATGCTTGTCATATTATATGTGTGAAAAAAGGAAATAGGAAAGAGAACAGTTGCGTAGACTGTTCTCTTAAGGAGCGGAAGTGCTGAACATTTTCAATGACAATGATTCAAGCCTTCCGTTAATAGTATGTGCATATATTTATAATTTATACAAGAAAGGCAGCTATAAAAAATAGCCGCCTTGCCTCAGGGAGAATTCAAGAAAATTAGAGATTCATTATGGATACAGATTGGCTGTTACCAATTTATTTATATTATTAGCAGGGGTTCAATAAATTATTCATAAGTTAAGATCTTACTTCATCGTAAGGGGAGTGACATGCAAAGTAAAAAGAGGGCTTTTTAAAAGTGCTCTTTTTACGATGTGTATTAGGACTTGAAAGAGGCATCAGTGAAATTTAGAAGGAGATATCTCTATACAACATATGGGGATACTATGGAAGGGTGACGATAAAAAATAAAAAGAGCAGTTAGAATGAACTAACTGCTCAGCTCCAGGGGAATTGGAGACTTGTTTTTTCTAATATTAACAAACTTACGGTGTATAATACGAAAATAGATATAGTGGGTTAATTTGGGTTACCAGAGTTATCAATATTAGTAGGGTGGTATCCTTATAGCGATAGGAATTAGTGTTATATAGAAAAACTAGGTGTTCAGAGCATCTAAATAGGATACTTTTTTATTTTTTCATAGAAAAAGGAACCCAGAAGGGTTCCTTTTCTTATTCCGATCTATCTTAAGCGCATATAAGATAATGTTATTTTACATCTTAATATTAGGAATTACAATAATTGATTAGAAATTATTGTGAGTTGGTGTAAATGGTAGAAAGAACCATGAACGTTCCTGCATTTTCTGATTATAATGAGCCTTGCATATGGACATCAGATGTCTAATAAACAAATCGGTGAAATATTTCTACCGGTGTATCATCAAGATTGATTAGCTCGTAAATATGAAGCACTACACTAAAAGATAGAAATACTTACAAATTTTAAAAGAATTCCTTTCGTGTACCAAGAAGCAAAATATATTTATGATAAAATATAGAAAAAGATGATTAAGAAGGGACAATTAAAGTGAAACCAACAATTTATGATGTTGCGGAAAAAGCAGGTGTATCAATAGCGACTGTATCTAAGGTAATTAATCAAACTGGGCGTATTAGTGAAAAAACAATAAACAAAGTAAATCAGGTAATGGATGAATTAGATTACCAGCCAAGTAGTGTAGCAGCAGCGTTAACAGGTAAAAAAACATATACAATTGGGGTACTTGTCCCAGATATCTCAAATCCTTTTTTTGCTGAAGTAGCAAGAGCTTTTGAAAATAGTGCACGAGAATCAGGGTATACACTCATTTTATGTAGTACAGACCATCAAACAAAACGTGAGCATGAATACATTGATTTATTATTTAAAAAGCAAGTAGATGGCATTATTATTGCGACGGAGCTAAATGATTATAAACTTGTAAAAAAAATCGTAAATCGAGATTTGCCACTTGTACTATTCACTGTAGATCATCCTTCTATCACGACTCACGTGGTGACAACTGATGATATGAGGGGAGGCTATCTAGCTGGGAATTATCTGACGCAGAAAGGCCATGCATCTTTAACGATTATGATGGAGAAGGATCGAAAAAGTAGCTTAGGAAGACTGAATGGTTTCAAACAAGCTCTTACGGATGCAGGGATTTTGTTAGATGATGATGCTATCATTAGTTGCTATTCGACAGTGGAAGATAGCAAACGTGCAAGTAAAGAGTTACTTAATTTACCTAACAGACCTACAGCGGTTTTTGCTTGTACAGATTTGATTGCTATATGCCTATTGAATGAAGCAAGAAAACAAGGGCTTTCGATTCCAGAAGATTTATCAATTATCGGATTTGATAATACAATCTATGCTGAGATTGCAGATCCTGGGTTAACGACGATTGAACAGCCAATTACACAAATGGCAGCTTGTACATTTGAACAACTCTTAAAAACGATGGAAATGAAGGAACATGCTAAGCAAAAAATTACTATTATTCCTCAATTAGTAGAGCGATCATCAGTAAAGGATATTACATGTTAGCATTTTCGATATCCTACTTGAATATAATAAAAAGAAGGTCATCATAACCATATACAGCTATGATGACCTTCTTTTATATTTAGGAGTTATACAGAGAATTGTTCACCGCTTTTCGTATTTAAATCCTGCTCCATCTCATTTTCCTTTGGAATAGTAAGGAAATGAGTTAAAAATGCACCAAAGAAGTACAAACCAGCAAAGATCCACATCACGCCGCCAACACCTAAAGGACCGATGAAGGCAGTTACCACTAATGGTCCAACGAATGCTGATAATCCTGAACCTAAATTTAAGACAGACATTGCAGCTCCTTTATTTTCAGGAGATAAAGATGGGACTAATGCTGTAAGAGGTACATAACCAGCAAGTGTTGCTCCATAGCAACAGGCAACAAATAATATTGCCCAATAATTATGTCCTACCATTTGTGGTACATAATAGAGTGCAAGAGTTACAATACCGCAACCAACTCCTCCGAACCATTTAATTGTATTTACCCAACCAAACTTGTCTCCAACAATACCAAAAATAATATTAAACACCATATTTACAAAGAATAGAGTACCCCAAATTTGAAGCCATTCAGTCATCGTAAAATTATATTTCATCATATAGGTAGGTAGGAAAACAACAAATCCAAACTGAGCGGCCGAGTTTATAATTTTTACAATACCGCCTATACCAACTTTAGGATTTTCAAATGCGATAGTAATGCCTTTTAATAATTCACTGGATTTGTTAGCGCTTACGGTTTGTGCTTTAAATTTGTCTTTGTTTACAACGATTGAGAATAATCCCCCTACGACAACAAAAATTAAAGCGCTCCATAAAGTAGCGATTTCTCCAATTTTAGGAACCATATAGCTAGAATAAAATGCTCCTATAACACTAAGCCCTAGCTGGAATACGAACCAGAACCAGCCAACTGCTCTTGAAAGCATTTGTTGAGGTGTACTGTAAGATACCCAAACTAGGAAAGAATAAGCAAATAAGGGATAACCAAACCCGCGTAGGGCATAGCAAATTAATATTACGGGATAATTCATATGTTGAATTCCTATACCTATGAATCCGATTGAACCTAAAATGAATGATACTAAACCAAACGTCATGACTTTTCTTGGTCCCCACATTTGTACAAATACCCCAGAAAACCAAGAAGAAGCAGATACAGTAATTCCGTAAATAGTAAACAGGAAAGCAGCGTGTTCTAGCGTTAGTCCTTTTTCAACGAGATAAGGGGATAACCATCCCTGTTCTAACCCGTCCCCAATCATAAAAACAATAATCCCTATGTATCCCCAAGTTAAATTAGAAGGGATCCCAATCTTGTCCATAAATGTTTTGTTTGAACTAATAGCGTTCATTCTCCCACCACCGATAAGTTATTTTTTGGTTAAGCGCTTAATTCTTTTTGATAAAAAAAGTATACGCTTACATTATGAGAGCGTCAATTAAATTTTTTGACAATTTACAACTTTCTTTCATAGAAACATTCTATTTACATATTGGAGAATAAAATAATGGCGAGTATGAAAAGAAAGAAAGGCCTTATAGACGGGGGAGTACTATTTCAAAGGCTTGGTTTTCATTGTTATATCAGTATTTTAAAAGAATATATTTGTAGCTTTTTAGAGTATATATTTCTAGTTATTAATTTTTCTTTTTATGTAATACGTATATGGAGGGAATTTAAAATTCGGATGATAAGGTAAGTATTCAAAAAAATAAAAATGTTTTCAATTTAGAAACAAGTGTGTATAATGAAGAAAAATAGGGAAAGCGCTTAACTTATTTGATACGCTAAACCCTATAGACTTTCATTTCGTTTCTTAAATTTTAATATAGAGGGAGAAATCATATGAACGTTTTAAAGATTGGTATTATTGGTGCTGGACGAATTGGGAAATTACATGTTGATAATTTGCAGCTTATGCCACAAGTAAAAATTAAAGCGGTTTCAGATGTAGTAATTAGTCATCTAGAAAAGTGGGCTCAAGATAAAGGGATTTCCACTCTGACTACAAACTATCAGGATTTATTAGCAGATTCAGAAATTGATGCTGTCTTTATTTGTTCACCAACAAATACACATGCGCAAATTATTAAAGAAGCAGCACTTGCGAAAAAACATATTTTCTGCGAAAAGCCTGTTAGTTTCTCAGTAGAAGAAACATTAGAAGCATTAGAAGTGGTGAAAGAACAGGGAGTATCTCTTCAAGTAGGTTTTAATCGTCGTTTTGATCCTAACTTCAGGAAAGTTTATGACCTTATTCAACAAGGCGAAGTGGGACAACCACATATTTTAAAAATTACGTCACGCGATCCACAACCGCCAAGTATAGAATATGTTCGCTCTTCAGGCGGATTGTTTATGGATATGATGATTCATGATTTTGATATGGCTCGTTATGTGATGAATAGTGAAGTAGTTGAAGTATTTGCATATGGAACAACATTAATTGATCCATCCATTCAGGAAGTAAATGATGTTGATACTGCAATTGTCACATTAAAATTTGCGAATGGAGCTTTAGGGGTAATTGATAATAGCCGCCAAGCTGTTTATGGATATGACCAGCGTGTGGAAGTGTTTGGTGAAAAAGGCGCGGTTGCTGCGGATAATTGCTGCCCGACTACAGTTCAAGTGTCAAAAACAGAAGGTGTTGTAAAAGATAAGCCGCTGTATTTCTTCTTAGAGCGCTACACGCAAGCTTACATTGAGGAAGTAACACAATTTACAAAGTCAATTATAGAAGGACAGGCTGTTATTTGCAGTGGTAATGATGGATTACAAGCAGAGCGAATTGCGAAGGCTGCGAAGGAATCCTTACTAACAGGAAAACCTGTACAAATTGAACATAAACAGCCTGCATTAAATCAATAAAGAGAGCGCTTACTTCTAGATATATAAAGAGTAATGAATAGTAGGTTTAAAAAATATGAACCTTATCATTCATTCATAAAGTATGGGAGGTAGTAATAATGAATCCACTTATTTTTAAAGAAGATTGTCCATTAGACCTAATTGCAGTTGGACGTTTATGCGTAGATTTAAATGCCAATGAAACACAACGTCCTATGGAAGAAACAAGAACGTTTACTAAATATGTGGGAGGATCTCCTGCAAATATTGCGATTGGTGCGGCACGTCTTGGCTTACAGACAGGATTTATCGGTAAAGTGTCCGACGATCAAATGGGCCGCTTTATTACAGGGTATCTACAGGACAATAAGATTAATACAGATCAGATATGTATCGACCGTACAGGTGCAGTGACAGGTCTAGCATTTACAGAAATTAAAAGCCCTGAGGATTGCAGTATTTTAATGTACCGCGACAATGTCGCAGATTTAAACCTTGATCCAACAGAGGTATCTGAGGACTATATTAAACAATCAAAAGCAATCTTAATTTCAGGAACAGCTTTAGCGAAAAGTCCTTCTCGCGAGGCGGTATTTTTAGCACTAGAATATGCGCGTAAGCATGATGTAGTTGTATTTTTTGATGTGGATTACCGCCCTTATACATGGCAGTCAGAAGCTGAAACGGCTGTGTATTACAATCTAGCAGCTGAAAAATCTGATGTCATTATTGGAACGCGTGAAGAATACGATATGATGGAAAAACTATTAAACTATGAACAGTCTAATGACCAAGTTACAGCTGAAAGATGGTTTTCTCATCATGCGAAAATCGTTGTGATTAAACATGGCGGGGATGGGTCAATCGCTTATACGAGAGACGGTCAATCACACCGAGGCGGTATCTTTAAAACAAAGGTGTTAAAGACATTTGGTGCTGGCGACTCGTATGCATCTGCGTTTATTTATGGCTTAATGCAAGGGCTTGAGATTCCTCAAGCGATGCGATTAGGTAGCGCTTCTGCTTCAATCGTTATTTCTAAACATAGCTGTTCTGATGCAATGCCAACAAGGGCAGAGATTTCTGCATTCATGGAAACGGCTGAGGAATTGGTATAGAAACTTTATAAATCAATAATCAAGTAAGGGCGTATCCTATTGGACGCTTCTACATTACATAAAAGGGAGAGAATGAATATGACAGTACAAACAGCACAAATTGTAAAAAACTACATTGGTGGCGAATGGGTAGAATCTATTTCTACTAAGATGGAAGCTGTATACAATCCAGCAACAGGGGAAGTAATCGCCCAGGTACCACTTTCAACAAAAGTAGATGTTGAACAAGCTGTATTAGCAGCAAATGAAGCGTTCAAATCTTGGTCTAAAACGGCTGTACCAAAACGCGCTCGTATTCTATTTAAATATCAACAACTACTAGTAGATAACTGGGAAGAGTTAGCGAAACTGATTACGATTGAAAACGGAAAAAGCTATAACGAGGCTTACGGTGAAGTTCTTCGTGGTATTGAGTGTGTGGAATTTGCAGCGGGTGCTCCTACATTAATGATGGGAAAACAGCTTCCTGATATTGCGACAGGTATTGAGTCTGGCATGTATCGTTACCCAATTGGTGTTATAGGCGGCATTACACCTTTCAACTTCCCAATGATGGTTCCATGCTGGATGTTCCCACTTGCAATTGCTTGTGGTAATACATTTGTATTAAAACCTTCAGAGCGTACACCACTTCTAGCAGCAAGATTAGCAGAATTAGCTGAAGAAGCAGGCTTGCCAAAAGGTGTATTAAATATCGTAAATGGCGCTCACGATGTAGTAAACGGTCTTCTGGAACATAAATTAGTGAAGGCAATTTCATTTGTAGGTTCTCAGCCTGTCGCAGAATATGTATACAAAAAAGGAACAGAAAACTTAAAACGCGTGCAAGCATTAGCAGGTGCGAAAAACCATTCCATTGTATTAAATGATGCAAATCTTGAACTAGCAACAAAGCAAATTATTAGTGCTGCATTCGGTTCAGCTGGTGAGCGTTGTATGGCTGCTTCTGTAGTAACAGTAGAAGAAGATATTGCAGATCAATTAGTTGGAAGACTAGTAGAAGAAGCAAATAAAATTGTAATCGGCAATGGACTTGATGAAGATGTATTTTTAGGGCCAGTTATTCGTGAAAATCATAAAGAGCGCACAATTGGTTACATCGATTCAGGTGTAGAACAGGGCGCTACATTAGTTCGTGATGGACGCGAAGATACAGCTGTAAAAGGAGCTGGTTACTTCGTTGGGCCAACAATTTTTGACCATGTTACAAAAGAAATGAAAATCTGGCAAGATGAGATTTTTGCTCCTGTTTTATCTATTGTTCGTGTGAAATCATTGGATGAAGCGATTGAAATTGCCAATGAGTCTCGTTTTGCAAATGGAGCTTGCATTTATACAGATAGTGGGGCAAGTGTACGTCAATTCCGTGAAACAATTGAATCAGGTATGTTAGGTGTGAATGTTGGGGTTCCGGCGCCAATGGCATTCTTCCCGTTCTCTGGCTGGAAAGACTCTTTCTATGGTGATCTTCATGCGAATGGTACTGACGGCGTTGAGTTTTATACAAGAAAGAAAATGCTTACATCTCGTTGGGAAAAGTAATCATTAAGAGAGAGGTAGACTCTTTCTAGTTGTTTGTAAGCGAAAGTAACGCAAGTGGTAAAACATAAGAAGGAAGTATTAGGAGTCTATCAAATTCCTAATACTCCTTTTTCATATACAGAATGACTGTTAGAGATAGAAAGGAGCAAATCACATGCAAACTGTTAGAATGACGACGGCGCAAGCATTGGTGAAATTTTTGAATCAGCAATACGTAGAGTTTGATGGAACTCAACAAAAGTTTATTAAGGGAATCTTTACGATTTTTGGTCATGGAAATGTAGTAGGCCTAGGTCAATCTTTAGAAGAAGACGCAGGGGAATTAGAGGTATACCAAGGGAGAAATGAACAAGGAATGGCAAATGCTGCGATGGCTTTTGCAAAACAAAAACATAGAAAACAAATTATGGCATGTACTTCTTCAGTTGGTCCTGGATCAGCAAATATGATTACCTCTGCAGCAACAGCCTCTGCAAATAATATTCCTGTTTTATTACTTCCAGGAGATGTATTTGCAACGAGACAACCTGATCCTGTTCTTCAACAAATTGAACAAACACATGACTTATCTATTTCTACAAATGATGCTTTTCGTGCAGTAAGTAAGTACTGGGACCGGATAAATCGTCCTGAACAATTGATGACCGCTATGATTCAAGCGATGCGTGTTTTAACGAACCCGGCAGATACAGGAGCTGTAACAATTTGTTTACCACAAGATGTCCAAGGAGAAGCATGGGATTTTCCAAGTTACTTCTTCCAAAAGCGTGTTCACCGTATTGAACGCCGTCTACCTACAAAAGCCAGCTTAGCGGATGCAGTGGAAATGATTAAGAGAAAGAAAAAGCCAGTTATGATTTGTGGTGGTGGTGTAAGATACGCAGAAGCGGCAGAAGAGTTAAAACAGTTTGCTGAAACATTCCACATTCCATTTGGAGAAACACAAGCTGGAAAAAGTGCGATTGAAAGTAGTCATCGATATAATCTAGGCGGCATTGGGGTAACGGGAAATGTAGCAGCTAATACAATTGCAAAGGAAGCGGATCTTGTTATTGGCATCGGGACGAGATTTACTGATTTTACAACGGCATCGAAACAATTATTTCAAAATGAAGAAGTTGAGTTTTTAAACATCAACATTTCAGAATTCCATGCGAATAAGCTGGATGCATTAAAGGTTATAGCGGACGCGAAAGAAGCACTTCTTGCTCTAATAGATGAACTGCAAGAAATTGATTATCAATCTAGTTATACAGTAGAAATTGCTGATGCAAAAGATGCTTGGGAAACAGAATTATCACGTCTACATAATATTCGCTTTACAGGTCAAGATTTCACACCAGAAGTCGAAGGCCATTTCGATGGGAATTTAAATGAGTATGTAGACACACTTGGTACACATTTAACACAGACCGCAGTCATTGGACAAATCAATACATTACTTGATGAAGATGCAATTATCGTTGGAGCGGCAGGAAGTCTTCCAGGTGATTTACAAAGAATGTGGGCATCAAGAAAACCAAATACATATCACATGGAGTATGGATACTCTTGCATGGGCTATGAGATTGCTGGCGCACTTGGTGTAAAGCTAGCTGAACCATCGAAGGAAGTATATGCAATGGTAGGGGATGGTAGTTACCAGATGCTTCATTCTGAGCTTGTCACAAGTCTTCAAGAAAACAAAAAAATTAACGTCTTATTGTTTGATAACTCCGGATTTGGTTGCATTAATAACTTACAAATGGGCAATGGAATGGGGAGCTTTGGAACAGAGTTTCGCTACCGAAACCAGGAAACTCGTAAATTAGACGGGGCAATTATGAAAATTGATTTTGCAGCTAGCGCAGCTGGATATGGTGTGAAAACATATCATGTTACATCACTAGAACAATTACAAGAAGCGCTTATAGATGCGAAAAAACAAACAGTTTCTACATTACTTGATATTAAAGTATTACCAAAAACAATGACAAATGGATACGAGTCATGGTGGCATGTGGGTGTTGCAGAAGTATCTAAAAGTCAAAGTGTACAAGCTGCGTACGAGAGTAAAGTAAGTAACTTGCAACAGGCAAGATCTTATTAGATTAGGGCACAAAGAGAGCTTTTTATCTATATGCATATTGTTTAAGAAGCTCTCTTTTTAATGAACAGATAAGAGAATTTGACGAAATTCTGTCACATTTTGTAAAGAGGAGAGACAAGGGGATGTTTAAAGAGAATACAATTAAGCTTGGAATTGCACCAATTGCTTGGACAAATGATGATATGCCGGAGCTAGGGGCAGAAAATACGTTTGAACAATGTATTAGTGAGATGGCACTAGCTGGATTTAATGGAAGTGAAGTAGGGAATAAATATCCGAGAAATACAGTTGTATTAAAAAAATCTTTGGAATTACGAAACTTGGAGATTGCTAGTGCATGGTTTAGTACGTTTTTAACAACGAAGCCGCTTGAAGAGACGGTAGAAGAATTTATTAAGCATAGGGATTTCTTGCATGACATGGGGGCAAAAGTCATCGTTGTTTCAGAGCAAGGGCATAGTATTCAAGGTTTAATGGATGTACCACTATTTAAAAATAAGCCTGTTTTTACAGAAGAAGAGTGGGATAAGCTTGCGGATGGATTACATCACCTCGGTAAATTAGCTCAGGAAAAGGGACTCCATATTGTATACCATCATCATATGGGTACGGGTGTTCAAACAACGGCAGAAATTGAAAAGTTAATGGACATGACTGATCCAGCGCTTGTATCTCTGCTTTTTGATACAGGTCATCTTGTTTTTTCAGGAGAAGAGCCTCTTTATATTTTGAAGAAATATTTACCTCGGATTAAACACGTACATTTAAAAGATATTCGTCAAGAAGTAGTAGATACTGTAAAGGATAACAATTTAAGCTTCTTACAGGCAGTAAAGAATGGTGCGTTTACAGTTCCAGGAGATGGCGTAATTGTATTTGATGAAGTGTTTACTATTCTTGCAAACTCTGAATATAAGGGCTGGTTTGTGGTAGAAGCAGAGCAAGACCCGGCTTTAGCGAATCCTTTTGAATACGCATTAAAAGCCCGAAAATTTATACATGAAAAAGCAGGTCTTTAATTTCTGCCTTGTGAGATTACATAAGGAGTAAAAAGACGAGACGTTTGTTTTCTATTTAATAAATAATATTGAAATAGGTGAATATGTAATGCCATTAGTTCAAATGAAAGATATTTTAATAAAGGCAAATCAAGAGAATTATGGGGTCGGAGCTTTTAGTGTCGCTAATATGGAAACGGTCATGGGAGCTATCAAAGCAGCTGAAGAGTTACATTCGCCGCTTATTCTACAAATTGCGGAAGTTCGTTTGAATCATTCGCCAATTCATATGATTGGTCCTTTGATGGTAGCTGCAGCGAAAAAAGTAACTGTTCCAGTAGCAGTTCACTTTGATCACGGTATGACTTTTGAAACAATTAAAGAGACATTAGAAATTGGTTTTAGTTCGGTTATGTTTGATGGCTCTCACTATCCGTTAGAGGAAAATATACAAAAGACAAAAGAAATTGTAGAACTTGCGAAACAGTACGGTGCGACGGTAGAGGCTGAGATTGGCAGAGTTGGTGGTAGTGAGGACGGATCAGAAGATATTGAGATGTTGCTGACAAGCACTACAGAAGCAAAACGATTTGCAGAAGAAACGGACGTAGATGCGTTAGCTGTTGCAATTGGAAATGCGCATGGTATGTACAATGGAGATCCTGCTTTACGATTAGACCGCTTGCAGGAAATTAATGAGGTAGTTCATATCCCACTCGTTTTACATGGTGGCTCTGGCATTAGTCCAGAGGATTTCAAGCAATGTATTCAACATGGTGTTCGAAAAATTAATGTAGCAACGGCAACGTTTCAGAATGTAATTGCTGCGGTTAACACTGTTGCCCTAAATACTCCTTATTCAGATTACTTTACGTATCATCAAGATGTAATTGAGGCCGTATACGAAAACGTTAAAAACCATATGCTCATATTCGGAAGTGAAAACAAAGCATAACCAGAAAAGCTTTCTTCATTAAATAATAGAAGGAACTCATAATTTAGTTAGCTGACAAAGGTAGAGAATAATAAAGTAGCCATTAAAAAAAGGGGGAGAACATCATGTTAGGAAAATTAGGTGAATTAAATGAAGGCTATAATGTATTAATAGAAATGAACGGTCAATGCAGTGATATGTTAATGGATATAGGCATATATAAGATGTCTAATGGAAAAGAAGAGTTGCTATTTGATAATAAGAATGAAACGGCAGTTCTTTTACTAGAAGGGGCAATACGTTTAGAATGGGAAGGAATGGAACAAGTTCTTCAAAGACAATCTGTATTTGAAGAAAACCCTTGGTGCTTACATGTGGCTAAAAATGTGAAGGTCACAATTACTGCTCTTTTAGATAGTGAAGTGCTCGTTCAAAAAACCGATAATAATCAAGAATTTGCGTCCAAGTTATATACTCCAAATGAGTGTCAAAGTGTTGTAGCCGGAGATGGAGTATGGGAGGGAACAGCGCAGCGTGTTATTCGTACAATTTTTGACTATAACAATGCAGCGTATTCTAATATGGTAGTAGGAGAGGTTATTTCCTACCCAGGGCGATGGTCCAGTTATCCACCACACCACCATGATCAGCCAGAGGTATATTATTATCGCTTTAACAAACCCCAGGGATTTGGATGTGCAATGGTTGGTGAGGATGCTTATCGCGTTGTACATAATAGCTTTATTACAATTCCTGGTGAGTTAGACCATCCACAAGCAACGGCGCCTGGATATGCAATGTATTTTTGCTGGATGATTAGACACCTTGAGAATAACCCATGGGATGATCGTATCATGGAGGAAGAACATAAGTGGTTATTAGAACCTAATGCGAAAATTTGGCCGGAAAAAGAATAAATGAAAATAAAGGTTCTGGGCAAAAACGATGTTACTTGCAATTGTTTTTGCTAAGAACCACTAATTTTTTGTAAATGTAGGCAGGCTCTTATGTGAGGTAACGTAAGAGCCTGTTTGCATGTTCTACCTTTTTTTATGTACAATAGTAATAAGAGATGATATAGACAGGGAGAGGAAATCCATGTCCACTAAATTAGTAAATTTACGCATTGATTTTGCTTTTAAACAGTTATTTGGAACAAAAGGAAATGAGGAAATTTTAACGGGTTTCCTAAATGCAATTTTAGAAGAATCTTTAGATGCACCTATTACTTCGCTACAATTAGATGATCCACATCTCCATAAATCTTATGAAGATGATAAGTTATCGATTTTAGACCTATTAGCAACACTGGATAATGGGACGCAAGTAAATATCGAAATCCAGCTTCGAAATACACATGATATGGTGAAGCGCTCCTTATATTACTGGAGTAAACTTTATACTTCCCAAATGCAAGAAGGAATGCCATATCGTTCACTTCGGAAAACAATTACCATTAACTTACTAGACTTTATTTTATTTTCTCAGGATGATGAATTTCATACCATCGGACAATTATGGAATACAAAATTACAGCAACTCTTAAGTGACGACATTGAAATCCATTTTGTAGAGATACCGAAATTAGTAAAACAATGGCGTGAAGAAAAAGTAAACCCATGGGAAAATACATTTGTTCGTTGGATGTTATTATTACCAGCACATGAAGATGAACATTTAACTCAAACATTGGAGGAGATTGCGATGAATCAAGATCCAATTTTACAAAAGGCAATAAATAAATGGGAAAATATGAGCCATGATTCTTCTTTCCGAACAGCATATGAAGCTCGAGAGAAATTACTTCTAGATGAACAAGCTAAGTTAGCTCATGCAGAACAAGAGGGCATGGAAAAAGGCATTGAGCAAGGTAAGATGCAGATGATTCGAGGAATGCATGAAATTGGTGTACCACTTGAAACTATTGCAAAAGCAAGTAAGTTGAGTGTGGAAGAAATAGAACGTATCTTAAAGCTAAAATAAATGTATATGAGTATACAGAACTCATGAGTAGAAAAAATAGACTTTCATTATCATAGCACGTTTAATGGGAAAGCATTGCTGAAGATTTCAGCAGTGCTTTTTCTATATCATTTAAGGAAATTATTCTTTTGTTAAAAAGTCAATTTCTTTTTATTTACAACGTATGACTTTTAATATATATGAATAAAAATATAAGCCCATATTTAAAATAAAATTTAATTATTTTAAATATGGGCTTATATAAGATGGGGATTAGCGGATACATACATATGCCCAATTACATACCTATATTTTATGTTTTGTTTTATACAACATAAATTTTATTAGAAAGAAGGTTTAAAATATGTACGAAGATTTTAATCCATATTTACCTCTGTATAGAGAGGATAATTATGGATATGATGATTCCTCAGAAAATAAATCTTTGGATAATGAATATCGTGCAACAGATTATAGTTTTTATGTTGGGCAAACAATTGCAGCTCCAGCAAATACAAGTTATTTTTCTATAGGAACTCCTATATTTATTAGAAGGACTTTTGGTCATGGTCAAAATCAACAGGTAGAGGTAATATTTCAAAGTCCCTTTGGCTTAAGAACTGTGATTATTTCTGCAATAGAGCTTGATGGTCCAATAGTTCCTTGCCCTAGCCAAAATCGTCCAACACTTCGCAGAGGAAGCACTGGATATTGGGTTGTAAAACTTCAAGAATTTCTTCAGAAGTTTGGATATTATTCAGGAAGAATTGATGGTCAATTTGGCCCTATAACTGATGGAGCAGTAAGAAATTATCAAACTAATCGTAGACTTCTTCCAGATGGAATTGTTGGTCCGAAAACTTGGTGTCAACTTGAGAGAGACGGTTTTTCTGAAGGTTCCGGTCCAATAGTTCCTTGCCCTAGCCAAAATCGTCCAGTACTTCGTAGAGGAAGCACTGGATATTGGGTTATAAAACTTCAAGAGTTTCTTCAGAATATTGGATATTATCCAGGAAGAATTGATGGTCAATTTGGCCCTGTAACTGATGGAGCAGTAAGAAATTATCAAAGTAATCGTGGACTTCTAGCAGATGGAATTGTTGGTCCGAAAACTTGGTGTCAGCTTGAGCAAGACGGTTTTATGATTCAAAGAGAAGAATTTTGCCCTAGTGAAAATCGTCCAACACTTCGTAGAGGAAGCACTGGACATTGGGTTGTAGAACTTCAAGAGTTTCTCCAAGCGAATGGATATTATTCAGGAAGAATTGATGGTCAATTTGGTCCTGTAACTGACGGAGCAGTAAAAAATTATCAAAGTGATCGTGGTCTTCTAGCAAATGGAATTGTTGGTCCAAAAACTTGGTGTCAGCTTGAGCAAGATGGTTTCCCTAAAAATTATCCTTGCCCTAGTGAAAATCGCCCAACACTTCGTAGAGGAAGCAATGGACATTGGGTTGTAGAACTTCAAAAGTTTCTCCAAGCGAATGGATATTATTCAGGAAGAATTGATGGCCAATTTGGTCCTGTAACTGATGGAGCAGTAAAAAATTATCAGAGTGATCGTGGTCTTTTAGCAGATGGAATTGTTGGTCCAAAAACTTGGTGTCAGCTTGAGCAAGACGGTTTTTAAATCAAAGGAGTTTATGGGGTTTATTTGTTAAAGTTTATAGATTATTTTAAGAGCCTTATTTATAGGCTCTTTTTTTGTATAGTTATAATAAATTTGTGAAACATTATATTTAGTAATTAAAAGGGGTGAAATAAATAATGAATAAAAAGAAAGCACTATTATGTTTGTTAGTATTTATATTCAGTTATTTTCATTTTGAAAGCTATTCTTATGCAAATATTAATGTTTCGAAAATAAGTAGAGCTGTTTTGAATCTTAAAGATATTTCTGGTTTTAATTATAATGTTTATTTTTTTGCTCCTGAAGAAATTAAGAGTGATTATTATTTTTGTGGTGGAGGTGATGATAAAGTATATGTTGGTGATTACACTTTTGCGATTCAGAAACAAGGTGAGAAAAAAATTAATATGACACCTATTATATTAAAAGGGTTTCCTTACAATGAAACTCAAAAATCGGTTTTTTCTATAAAATCTAAATCATATCCTGATTTAATTACGGTTTCACTTGAAATTGATTGCAATACAAAAGTTGGATACTTATATTATGTAAGTAAAGGAAAATTGGTACCATTAAATAGCTCTTTAAATTATGTTTTTCCACCAAGATTTAATCAAAAGAATCAGATAGAAACAATGAATTATAATAATACTGAAAATTTCCCTTGGGTCTTAAGTACTTATGTTTTAGATTTAAAAAACAATTCTTTGAAATTTGTAAATAGTAAATCTTTTTCTTTTAAACAAGGTCAAAATATGGTTGAGAATTGGTAGTGTTATTCTGATTGTATATTGAATTTTATAAAGAAATAAAGTAGTAATTATTTTGACTATTTTATAATGTTTTAAATATGAAATGTATCCAATGTATTATCCTTTTTTCGCTAATTCCAATATATCTCAATTTAATTTTTGGTGTACTATAATTAAGTATCTCTTGTAACATAGCTACATCTTTTGTTTGTTTATAGAACCAATAGCCGAAGGTTTTGTGCATGGTGTGGATACCGATGGATTCTACGCCGGCAAAATCTCCGGCTTTTTGCAATTGTTTTTGCTCAGAACCACAAATTTTTTGTCAATTTAGGCAGGCTCTACCTTTTATATCAATGATTTCGGTTTGAGACATTTTTATATACTACTTTTTGGTCAAAATTGCGTAACTTATTAATTTATAACAAAGAAAAATCCTCACAATAGGGCTTTTTTTCTTTGTTACCTGTATTTTTTATCTTTAATCATTCTGGTAAGAACTAGCACTTATATTACCTTGTTGTATAACAAATGATAGGTATGGTTAGATTTCACTCCCCTTAATAAAGTTGTGTTTTCTAAAATCTCTTATAAATGAAAAAGTGAGGATGAAAACAGAAGAGTGAATATTTAAAATATGAACTCGAAGCTTGAAAAAATTTTAAAAGTTTTAGCACACTACGAAAAAAGGAGGAGTTCTTTACATGAAACATGTTAAGGCTTTTGCAGTAAAATTTGTATCAAATCTTATCCTTTTGTCCGTCATTCTCGGTTTCTTTTTTAACATGCAATTTAGAAACATCTTTTTAATAACTCTTGTTTTATGTGCTGCAGCGTATTTAATTGGTGATTTACTGATATTACCTAGAACAAATAATACAGTGGCAACAATTATTGATTTTGGTTTGGCATTTGTAGTCATCTGGCTAATGAGTGAGAACCTAACATACGGGGATGATGAGTTGATTATGTCGCTCATCGCTGCTATTGGTGTTGCATTATTTGAATACATGTTCCATCGTTACTTGTCCAAAAGTATTCTGTCTGACAGATTAACAAGACAACGACCAGCAAACACACTACAATACCAAACAGAAGCTTCAAAAGAACTGACGCCGGTCCTTTCAGATGTAATGACAGATACTACAAACGAAATAATGAGTGATGAGGACCTTATCAAGCAAGGTTTGCTAGAAGATACTGGTAATAGACTATCTGAGGCAGACCCAGAAAATCAACCTGAACAAACTCCGAAATATCTAGGAGACGATGACTATTCAGAAGAACTGACGCCAGTTCTTTCAGACGTAATGACAGATACTACAAATAAAATAATGAGTGATGAGGATCTTATCAAGCAAGGTTTGCTAGAAGATACTGGTAATAGACTATCTGAGGCAGACCCAGAAAATCAACCTGAACAAACCCCGAAATATCTAGGAGGCGATCACTAATGGCATGTAAAATTTCAGAGCTCGGCGCTGTTATAGCAGCAGAAATTGGCAGTACCGAAACGCCAGCTGATTCAAATAAAACAAAATACGGAAAGTGGTACGGGCAAGACGGTCAACCGTGGTGTGATATGTTTCAAGCATGGTGTGCAAATCAAGTAGGGGCTACGGATATATGCGGTAAGTTTGCTTACACTCCGTATCATGCTAGTTTTTTTAAGAACAAAGGCGCGTGGTACACAACCCCGAAAAAAGGTGATTATGCATTCTTCCATAACGGCAAGCGCATTTGCCATATCGGATGGGTAGAGAAAGTTATTGATAGTAACACTGTGCAAACTATCGAGGGGAACACAGGGAGTGGTTCGAACGCTGATGGTGGACAAGTACAACGTCGCAAGCGTTCCATTAGCGGAACACCAAAGTGGAAGATTATTGGCTTTGGACGTCCTGTATATTTAGATGAGGTTAGTGCGGGAGAACCTGTTAACACCACTCATCACGTTCAAGAGTATAAGGTTAAACAAGGTGACAGCCTCTGGGATATATCACAAAAATATCATGTAAGTGTAGATGATATTAAAAAAGTAAATCCAGGTATTGACGAAAAGAATCTTCCAGTTGGAAAAGAGCTCAAGATACCTAATACAGGAGGACCTGCTAATATTCCTCCTCAAATGCAAACGTATGAGGTTAAAAAAGATGACACCCTCTATAAACTACACCAAAGATTTAATGTAAGTGTAGATGATATTAAAAAAGTAAATCCAGGTATTGACGAAAAGAATCTTCCAGTTGGAAAAGAGCTCAAGATACCTAATACAGGAGGACCTGCTAATATTCCTC
>NZ_JBQAHZ010000012.1:0-151024 GCF_051917185.1 Bacillus cereus group sp. MYBK108-1 | reverse complement strand
TCGGATTAAATCCTTGAACGAGCGTTAACCTTAAATCCTTCGTAAATTTTGTCATACAAAAAACTGCACCTCCAATTGTTAGACTGTGTCTAACAATTGGGGTGCAGTTCATTTATAGATCAGCTTCTTTTTATAAGATTAAACTAAGTTTAATACAGTTACTTTTTCACGTGTCATAGACTCAAGGCTCTTACGAATACCTTGTGCGCCCATACCTGAACCTTTTACACCGATGAATGGGAAGTGGTCAGGGCCGCGCTCTGTGCGTCCGTTAATTTGAACAGAACCAGTTTCGATTTTGTTAGCAATTGCAAATGCTTTGTTAATGTCTTTAGTGAAGACACTTGCTTGCAGACCGAACTCTGATTTGTTAGCAATTTCAATTGCTTGTTCATCTGAAGAAACACGGATGATTGGAAGGATTGGGCCGAATGGCTCTTCCCAAGCAACTTTCATCTCTTCTGTTACGTGATCGATTAATGTTGGGTAAATTAAGTTACGCTCACGTTTGTTACCGATAACGATTGTAGCACCTTTTTCTACAGCGTCGTCAACTAAACCTTGAACGAAGTCAGCAGACTTGTCGTCGATTAATGGAACGATTGTGCTATCTTGTTCTGGAGATCCAACTGATAGTTCAGCTACTTGCGCTTTTAATAAGCTAACAAGCTCGTCCGCTACGTTTTCGTGTACAAGTACACGTTTAATAGCTGTACAACGTTGACCAGAGTAAGAGAATGCACCGCTTACGATATGGTTTGCAGCATCTTGTAAGTCAGCATCTTCACGAACGATACCAGGATCTTTACCACCAAGTTCTAATACAAGTGGAATCATTGAAGCTTTTTTCGCTAAATGTTTACCTGTGTTTGTACCACCTGTGAACGATACCATATTGATGCCTTCGTGTTCTACTAAGTAGTCACCAATTACAGAACCGCGTCCTGTAGCTACGTTTACAAGACCTTTTGGAAGGCCAGCTTTATGAAGTGCTTCAACCATTTTAATACCACTAATTGCACCTTGAGTTGCTGGTTTGAAAATAACAGCGTTACCCATAATTAATGCTGGTGCAAGTTTTGCAGCAGATAAGTTTACTGGGTAGTTAAATGGTGCGATTGCTAATACAACACCAAGTGGTGCGCGTTGGATAATCGCAAGCTTAGATTTTGTACCGCCCGGGAAGCTATCGCCCATCATGCTTTCTCCGTGCATATGTAAAGCTTCTTCGATCGTGTAACGAATGAAGTCAGCTGTACGAACAACTTCTTTCTTCGCATCTTTATATCCTTTACCGACTTCTTTCATAATGATATCGGCAATTTCATCCTGCATATTTACGAGCTCATCAGCCCATTTATATAAGTATTTTGCGCGATCTTGTAGGGAAGCTTCAGCCCATGATTTTTGAGCTTCTTTTGCAGATGCAATTGCTTCATCTACTTCTCCGCGAGTAATTGCTTGTACTTGTCCAATTACTTCGTGTAAGTATGGAGATGGAATTTCGATTGTTTCTCCTGAAGAGCTTTCTCTCCATTCTCCGTTTAAATAAAATTTGTACGTATTGCTAGTTGTCATGATTAGTCCTCCTAAAATAGCAACTTGTAAGAGTGAGTATAAGGTGATTGTAGGGGGTTTGATAACATTTTTCAAATGAAATGTTTGTGAAAACGATTTCTTATTCTTTTTTTATTTTGTATGCCCTTTCTTACAGAACATTCCCTTATTTCAAAATGGTGTATCATATATTTTTATTTAAAGTGTGAAAAAATAATTGACGGAATACTCAATAAAGTTGTAAGATTATAAATGGAAAATAAATGAAAGGGGTGTGCGTAATGATTGTAATCGTAAATGTAATGGGCTTAGCTCTGTTAAATGGCAGAAAACATTCATATCATTACGCAACCCGTACGGATATATAGGGCATCTTTGTCTTATAAGAAGCGTACGTTGCGTATATCGTAACGTACGCTTTTTATGCATTCCTGTGCATATCGTCAAGCGGCGGTATGCTTTTTTTTGTTTATTTTCCCTTGTTTAGTTCCGATAAAAAACTTTGGAAGGTGGAAAAATGTGATGAGATTGTATGGGTTACGAAATGTAAATGTGATAGGTCTGGATAGTGGATAAAGAAATGAGAGGTAAACGAGAACGAGAAGGGAGAGGTTACATTGTTATCAGTATTACTAAAGCTAAAATGGTTTTTTAGGGAGCACTGGAAGAGATATAGTATTGCCATTGGAGCTCTTTTAATTGTGAATATAGTTGAAGTGATTCCCCCGAAAGTGTTAGGGGTTACGATAGATAACATAAAAACAGGAACGTTATCGAACGAAGCTATTATACAGTCTATTCTTATTTTAATAGGGGTTACGATCGTTGGATATGGCCTTACTTTCGTATGGCAACATCAATTGTTTGGCGGTGCATTCGTACTTGAGAAAACGATGCGCTCTAAATTTATGGGGCATTTACTTAAGATGACGCCGACTTTTTATCAAAAAAATCGTACTGGTGATTTAATGGCGAGAGCGACAAATGATTTGAAAGCAATCGCTATGACAGCTGGTTTTGGTATATTAACGCTTGTGGATTCTAGTTTATATATGCTTACGATTGTCTTTATGATGGGGTTTACAATTAGTTGGGAGCTTACATTTGCAGCGCTTATTCCGCTTCCAATTATGGCGTATGCGATGAATATATATGGAAAGAAATTGCATGAAAGATTTACAGTTGCACAAGATGCGTTTGGTGATATGAACGATAAAGTGCTTGAATCAATCGCTGGTGTGCGCGTTATTCGTGCATACGTACAAGAGAATGCAGACGAGGAAAGATTTCATCATTTAGGAGATGACGTCTACGAAAAAAATATGAAGGTAGCAAAGATTGATGCATTATTCCAACCAACTGTGAAAATGCTTGTCGGTCTTAGTTATTTAATCGGCTTAGTGTACGGTGCATACCTTGTGTTCCAGTCAAAGGTGACGCTTGGTGAACTCGTTTCTTTTAACGTGTATTTAGGGATGATGATTTGGCCGATGTTTGCAATTGGGGAATTAATTAATGTTATGCAAAGAGGAAATGCTTCGCTTGACCGTGTGAATGAAACGTTAGCGTATGAGCCAGATGTAAAGAATCCGAAACATCCAAAGCTTGTGCAAGAGCCGGATTATATTCAGTTTGATGATGTGTCTTTCTCATATCCTTCATCAACTGAAGAAAATTTAAAAAAGGTTTCTTTCACATTAAAGCAAGGAGAAACGCTAGGGGTTGTCGGAAAAACAGGAAGCGGGAAAACGACGCTTGTACGTCAGCTTCTTCGCCAATATCCGCTTGGAGATGGAGATATTGCAGTTTCTGATGTGACTTTAGATAAAATGACGAATGAAAATGTACTCGGCTGGATTGGTTATGTACCGCAGGAGCATATTTTGTTCTCAAAAACAGCGCGAGAAAATATTTTATTCGGAAATAGGGAAGCGACTGAAGAAGAACTAGAGAAAGCAATTGAAATTGCTGCGTTTAAAAAGGATTTAGAGTTTTTACCAGAAGGGTTAGAAACGCTCGTTGGAGAGAAAGGTGTTTCTTTATCAGGAGGGCAAAAACAAAGGATCTCGATTGCACGAGCTGTTATTCAAAATCCAGAAATTTTAATTTTGGATGATTCTTTATCAGCTGTAGATGCTCGTACGGAAGCAGCGATCATTGAAAATATAAGAACGGAAAGAAGTGGAAAGACGACGATTATTACGACGCATCGTTTATCTGCAGTGCAACATGCGGATTGGATTCTCGTTATGGATGAAGGCGCAGTTATAGAAGAAGGTACGCATGATCAGCTTATCCAAAAGGGAGGCTGGTATGCTGAACAGTTTGAAAGACAACAAGGTGAAAGTGAAAGTGCGGATAGTGGGGTGAAAATATGAGCGTTTCAAAACGATTGTTTCAATACGCGATGAAAGTGAAAGGGACGATTTTTGCTGCGATGTTAATGTTATTTATTTTCGTCATCGCAGAGCTTGCTGGTCCTTTCGTCGCTAAAACGATGATTGACGATCATATCGTCGGGATAGAGAAACCTTGGTATGAAACAGAACAGAGTGAAGATGCTGTTTCGTATAATGGGGCTTTTTATAAGCGAAGTGATCGCTTTGAACAAGGCGAGAAAAAAGGAAAAGAAGTACGCGTAATGCAAGTCGGTTTTCAATATTATTTTGTACCGAATAAAGTAAATGCGGAAGGGTCACGGACTGTAAAAGGGGATATGATTACCGTTCAAAATGGTAAGGCGGTGCAAGTGTATAAAGCGAAAGCATTAACGAAAGAAGAAGTGTTTGCATTTTATAAACCAGAAATAAACCGTCTATTATTACTTGGTGGTGGCTATTTCGCTTTATTAGTAGTCGTGTCATTATTTGCATACGGAAAGCAGTTCTTCTTGCAGAAGGCAGCGAACAAAATTATTCAAATTATGAGGGAAGATGTTTTTTCTCATATTCAAACGTTGCCAATTCGGTACTTTGATCATTTACCGGCGGGGAAAATTGTTTCGCGTGTGACGAATGATACAGAGGCCATTCGTGATTTATATGTAACGGTGCTGGCAACATTCGTTTCTAGTATCATCTATATTATTGGGATATTCGCTGCGTTATTTTTATTAGATGTGAAGCTCGCTTCATTATGCTTATTAATTATCCCAATTTTAATTGTTTGGGCGATTCTTTATAGAAAATATGCGTCTGTATACAATCATAAAATGCGCTCTCGCTTATCTGATATTAACGGAACAGTGAATGAATCCATTCAAGGGATGCCAATTATTCAAGCGTTCCGTCAAGAGCGTGAAACGAAAAAAGAATTTGAAGAATTAAATGGCGATTATTTTAAGTATCAAAATAAAATTTTAAATTTAAATGCAGCAACTTCGCATAACTTAGTAGCCGTATTAAGAAATATAGCTTTCACAGGAGTAATTTGGTATTTCGGCGGTGCGTCATTAAGTGCTACAGGTATTATTTCACTTGGGGTACTGTATGCGTTCGTCGATTATTTAACACGATTATTCTCGCCAATTACGAATATGGTGAACCAGCTTGCAAACTTAGAGCAAGCGCGCGTTGCATCAGAACGTGTCTTTGAATTGTTAGAGGAAAAAGGGGAACCGGTAGAAGAAGAACGTATGCCTCGTTTAAAAGGAAATGTAAAATTTGATAATGTATCATTTTCTTATAATGGAAAAGATGAAGTGTTAAAAAATATTTCTTTTGAAGCGAAACAAGGCGAGACAGTGGCACTTGTCGGTCATACTGGATCAGGAAAAAGTTCTATCATGAATGTACTCTTTCAATTTTATGAGTTTGAAAAAGGAAAGCTTACGATTGATGGTCACGATGTAAAAGAGATGCCGAAACAAGCAACCCGTGAACATATGGGAATCGTACTGCAAGACCCGTTTCTTTTTAGCGGGACGGTCGCTTCCAATGTAAGCTTAGAAAATGAAAAAATTTCAAAAGAGCGTATCATAAAAGCATTGCATGATGTTGGTGCTGAAAGATTTGCGAATAATATAAATGAAGAAATTACAGAAAAGGGAAGTACGCTTTCCACTGGAGAACGTCAGCTTATTTCATTTGCTAGGGCGCTTGCTTTTGATCCAGCTATCTTAATTTTAGATGAAGCAACGTCTAGTATTGATACAGAAACAGAGGCGATGATTCAACAAGCACTAGAAGTTGTAAAAAAAGGAAGAACGACATTTATTATCGCTCACCGCCTTTCAACGATTAAAAGCGCAGATCAAATTATTGTGCTCGATAGAGGAACCATTTTAGAAAAAGGCTCTCATGATGAACTCATGAAAAAGCGGGGGCGTTATTACGATATGTATAAAACGCAAATGGAAGGCAATCAGAGTGCTTAATATGCATGGAGGAGAACTTGTGATTTTCACAAGTTCTTTTTTATTGATGAACATGTCGACTCTTTAGCGAATTACGACAGTTAAATAAGAAGTATTGTTTTACCTTTTTCTCCATAAATGCTATATTAAAAAATGTTACTTATTTTTTGTATGTAGCGTTATTTTTCCCTTTTGTTTGATTATGAAGAAAAAGGATAAACTAAATAAGAACATTTTCATTGAAAAATTGTTCAAGATTGCATACAATCAATATAGTTTTTAAATTCCTATCAGAATACTTGGAGGATTACTATCATGAAGAAATTATTTTCAGTGCTTGCAGTAACTACATTAGCGATCGGGATTGTAGCCGGCTGCGGTAAAGAAGAGAAAAAAGATACAGCTAGTCAAGACGCGTTACAAAAGATTAAACAAAGCGGTGAACTTGTAATTGGTACAGAAGGTACATATCCACCATTTACGTTCCACGATTCAAGCAATAAATTAACTGGATTCGATGTTGAATTAGCAGAAGAAGTTGCAAAACGTTTAGGTGTAAAACCTGTATTTAAAGAAACACAATGGGATAGCTTACTTGCTGGCCTAGATGCAAAACGTTTCGATATGGTTGCAAACGAAGTTGGTATTCGTGAAGATCGTCAAAAGAAATACGATTTCTCTAAACCATACATTTCATCTTCAGCGGCATTAGTTATCGCAAAAGATAAAGATAAGCCTGCTACATTTGCTGATGTAAAAGGGTTAAAAGGAGCACAATCTTTAACGAGTAACTATGCAGATATTGCTAAGAAAAACGGTGCAGAAATCGAAGGTGTAGAAGGATTTAGCCAAGCGGCAGAATTATTAGCTTCAGGACGCGTTGATTTTACAATTAATGATAAGTTATCAGTATTAAATTATTTAGAAACGAAAAAAGATGCAAAAATTAAAATTGTAGATACAGAAAAAGAAGCTTCACAAAGTGGATTCTTATTCCGTAAAGGTAGCGATAAGCTTGTACAAGAAGTAGATAAAGCGTTAGAAGATATGAAAAAAGACGGTACGTATGACAAAATAACGAAAAAATGGTTCGGTGAAAATGTATCTAAGTAGTGCATTAGTTTCAGATCGATTGTCTACTTGGATAGATATTATGCAGACTTCCTTCATGCCTATGCTGAAGGAAGCTGTTTTTACAACAATTCCATTAACGCTTATTACATTTATTATCGGTCTTATACTTGCGACGTTAACAGCGCTCGCACGTATTTCAGGTAGTCGTATTTTACAATGGATTGCTCGTATCTATGTATCTATCATTCGCGGAACGCCACTTCTTGTACAGTTATTTATTATTTTCTATGGTCTTCCAACTCTTAATATTGAAGTTGAGCCATATACAGCAGCAGTTGTTGGATTTTCATTAAATGTCGGTGCATATGCATCTGAAATTATTCGTGCTTCTATCCTTTCCATTCCGAAAGGGCAGTGGGAAGCAGCTTATACAATTGGGATGACATATCCACAAGCATTAAAACGTGTTATTTTACCACAAGCAACGCGCGTATCAATCCCGCCGCTTTCAAATACATTTATTAGCTTAGTGAAGGATACTTCATTAGCATCGTTAATTTTAGTAACAGAAATGTTCCGAAAAGCGCAGGAAATTGCGGCGATGAACTACGAGTTTTTAATTGTTTATTTTGAAGCAGGTCTTATTTACTGGGTTATTTGTTTCTTATTATCAATCGTACAACAGATGTTAGAAAAGCGTTCAGAACGCTATACATTAAAATAATCCTTTTACAAAAGGAGTTTTTGTTTTTATGATTTCAATTCAGCACTTACAAAAAAGTTTCGGAGATAATACCGTACTAAAGCATATAGATTTAACAGTTGAGAAGGGCGAGGTTGTTGTTATTATTGGGCCGTCTGGATCTGGTAAAACGACATTCTTACGTTGTCTCAATGTATTAGAAACGCCAAACGCTGGTAATATTCGTATCGGTAATAAAGAGCTTAACTTCTCTCAAAAAGTAACGAAGAAAGATATTGTTAATCTTCGTACGCAAACAGGTATGGTATTCCAGCACCATAATTTATTCCCGCATTTAACAGCACTTCAAAATGTAATGGAAGGGCTCGTTACAGTGAAAAAGATGGGGAAAGAAGAAGCGAAGAAAAAAGCAAACTATTTCCTTGAAAAAGTTGGTTTAGCAGATAAAGTGGATTTATATCCGTTCCAATTATCAGGCGGACAACAACAGCGCGTTGGAATTGCGCGCGCACTTGCGATGGAGCCGGAAGTGTTACTATTTGATGAGCCGACGTCAGCGCTTGATCCTGAACTCGTTCAAGAAGTTCTGAAAGTAATGAAAGAACTTGCTAAAGAGGGCATGACGATGGTTATTGTAACGCACGAAATGCGTTTTGCACATCAAATTGCGAACCGTGTTATTTTCATGGATGGTGGTGTCGTTGTCGAACAAGGTACACCAGAAGAAGTATTTACAAATCCAAAAGAAGAACGCACGAAGAAGTTTTTACAAATGTTGCAATAAATTAAGGAAGGTCTCAAGGCATATGCCTTGAGACCTTTTTGCCATATATATTTATTTGTGGAATCCGCCAAGGCTTTGCTCAGCCATTGCAACTAGACGTTTTGTGATTTCTCCACCAACTGAACCGTTAGCGCGAGCCGTAGAATCTGCTCCTAATTGTACACCAAATTCTTGAGCGATTTCGTACTTCATTTGATCGATTGCAGCTGTTGCACCTGGTACTACTAATTGATTTGAAGAATTTTGGTTTGCCATAGGAATATATCCTCCTTAGAGTTATAAAAGTTTTTTTGGTTGGACTAGCTGGAGTTGAACCAGATTATCGCCCCGGTTGGCGCTAATCCATCGGTAATTAAGTTTGTACTCATAGTATGGATGTTACCTAGAAAGATATACAAAATAATAATTTGTAAATTTTGTCAAAAAAACGTATTGATTTCGTAAATTATGAAATAAGAGTAATCGTTGTATTTTTAAGAAAACAGGCCAAACTAAGGGTGATATTAAATATAATTTTTTCATTGTAGCCTGCTACTTGTAGGCTAATTATTAGCTTCTTATTTATGATTTATTGAAATAAAAATGAAATCGGTAGCAACTTCATAGTTCTATTTTTAAGTAGGGATGGAGTGGGCGCTCCTATGTCTGGATAGGTTGCTCTCTTCACTCTAAAAAAGAGAGGCTTATAAACGATAACGTATGGAGGAATCATGATGGGGATTTGCCCGCTTTGCAACGCATTAGAATCACAAACATATTCTTGTCAAAATTGCCAAAGTATACTCCAAGATTATGGGAAGTCTGTAGATTACATAGACGATTATAGTGCCTATATGGATCAAGAATTATTAAGTGCAGTAGATGGTTTAACGCATAATAATTCAAATGAATATTGCAATCATATTTTTTATTGCAGAGTATGTAACGTGGAAACTGAGGTTGTAGTAAAACTTGTGTAAATAGAAAACTTCCACCTTATTATCTAGGTGGAAGTTTTTGTTTTTGTATTTGTGAGTGAATCATAGGAGAAGGGATATGTTCGGTGTTTGATGAAGCCCCTGATTTTATTTGAGACATTTTTTCTTTTGTATCACGTAAAGAATGTTCAGTTAAGTAGACGGCATATTCGTAAAATAACTGGCGCGTCAGTTCACTTTGCTCTTTTAATTTTTTATCTTGGAATACAGTTCGCCCAGGTTTAGAGTTGGCTTCAAAGAGCCAAGGATTTTCCTTTGTGTCTAAACCGATATCAAAACCGATTTCTCCAATATTTCCAGTTACTTGTTCATCGAGCGCGTAACTTATTTGTAAGGCAGTATGTTTTAATTTATTTTCAATTTGAACTTGTTTCGTTGAATCTGGAAAAAGCTCTTGTAATAATTTTGTATCACCGCCACTATTTACGTGCGTTGTTAAACTGCCTTTGCCGGCGATTTTGGCGACGATTGCACTAACTATCCAATTACCGAAATGGTTTTTATTTGTATGAATGCGGAAATCAACAGGTTGCCCATCGAAGCGAAGTAACGAAATACCTTGCTGTACGATAAACTTTTTTAAATCATGTCCTTTTAATACGTGGTTTAGAAGCGTTTCTAATGATTGATACTTTCTCAGTTTATTTTCTTCATTTTCGCGATAACGACAGTAGTAGCAATTCTCTGTTTGAGAATAAAATATTTGATGAATATTTCTACCAAAGCTCCCGTGTATTGGTTTCATGTACACTGATTTATACGTGCCAAGAAACCGTTCTACTTGTTCAAAATGCTGAAATGCTTCTGTATTTGGTAATAAGGGTTTAATTGATTCGTCTTTCGTAAGAAGTTGATGAACTTCCCATTTATTGAAAAAACCTGGGTTAAACCATGGAATGCAGTAGTCTTGTTCTAATTTTCTTTTTGCCCTGACAATTGGTTTATAATTTTCCGCTTGCCGATTCGGTAAGCGATCGTAAATGACATTTGGTAAAGGGACTTTTTTCTTTATCCATTGTTTCTCTTGAAAGAAATATCCTTCAATCGTTTCTTCTTCCCAGTGTATATGTTGAACCCCAAAGACGAATACGAACGGTCGTAATGAGAATGGTGGTGTTAATAACTCACTCAGAGCAATTGAACGATTTCCTAAAGGGTTAGAAGAATCATCATTAAAGCCAGTTGTAAAAATGCCGATTAATGGTCCGAAAATAATTGTTTGGTTTTGTGTAAATGCATGAATAGTAGTTGATTGAGGCAGTAAAAGTTTTTCGGCAATATGCTTTCCGATAATAATTTCGCGAGTAAAGGAATAATGAATTTTCACCTCTTCACTTGCAATATGACGTATGCCGAAGGAGAGAGATGTAATAGGCGGTGTAATAGAAAAAACGTAAGGTAAAGTAATGCTATTTGGATGGTCATCTGAAATATTTAATGTATATATATGCTCTTTCAAAATAGGTTTACCTCCTTTCATTATGGTGTAAAGCGACTGAATTTAAGTGGTCCGTGAAATATCTTTTCAGCTAATGAATCACTATGACGAATGTATTGTTCGTAAGGAGGGATCGTGTTGACATACATAAGCCAAATTGCGCCTTTTTGATCCATAATTGTGGAAAGTTCTAGTTCGAATAATGAAGAATAAGACTGATCTAGTGTTTGGAATACTTCATTTATAATGTCGTGTAAAGCGTCTTGCAATAGTTGCACACCTGTACTAGATAGTACGTATTTAATTTTTGAAAATGAATGCAATGAATCATCGTCTGTTGCTGAAGGTAAAAGCTGATTAGGAAATGAACTTTTTTGTATAAATTGACCTATAACATTCCAAGTTTGTTCTTTGTTTTTTTGCAAAATAGTTCGAATGTGGAGTGGGTATGTTAATTGATTTGGTGGTTGTAGCATGGTATGCACTATGTAGCGTGATGAACGTATGTTAGATTTACACCAAGATATAAATTCATCTGTCCGCTTGATTGGAAGAGAAGTATGGTATTTTTCATTTACTGTATCGATATGAAACGTTTTATTTTTGTAAGCGACTCGATATAAGTTATCTTTAGAATGTATATTAGTGGGGCGTATAATAATATCTTTAGATTTTAACAACAGTTTGAAAATGTTTTGTATCGTTGCCATTTCAAATTTAGGTATATAAGGAGACAGTTTTTTATTAGTAAGAAATAAATCATGTAGTTCACTTAAGTTAATAAGTGTGTTATTTAAAAAGGTAGTGGAAGGACGGTTGTGCAAAGAGTGAATAATTGATTTTGCTTTTTCAAAGTCTGTTTCCTCGTGAAAAGAATAACGATCATATATATAAGAAGGAATAGGGAATGTTTGCTCTTTCCATTTTCCTGTATCTGTATCGTAAATAAGACCAGAAACAAGGTCTGTTTTAGAATCAATACAAAATGGCGTAAACTGGGCAACGACATTATGATAAAGCCGAGCGCGTTTAGCGATTTCGGTGTAATACGTTTGCTCATAATGAAGTTTAGAAGTTAAAAGGCCGAGAACCAACGAAATCACTCCTTTACTACTATTTGCATAATAGGCGAAGCTATATATTGCAAATACGTTTTTATACCATTATACTTTTGTCCGTATGATGATATGCTATAGTTTTGGAGAAGTGAAAGGTTGATTGTAATGAATATATGGTTAAATATGTTAACGACGACAGGACTCGGAGCAATTATTGGGGGATACACGAATCATTTAGCGATAAAAATGTTATTTCGTCCTCATCGTCCTATTTATATCGGAAAGTTTCAAGTTCCATTTACACCAGGGTTAATTCCGAAGCGTCGTGATGAACTTGCTGTTCAATTAGGAAAAATGGTTGTAGAACATTTGTTAACACCAGAAGGAATCGGAAAAAAGCTAACAAATGAAGAGTTTCAAAAAGGTTTAATCCACTGGGCGCAAGTGGAAGTGGATAAAGTAATTACGAATGAACAATCACTGCGATATATGTTAGAAAAATGGAATGTAGCGCATGTAGAAGAAGAAGCGACTCGAAAAATCGAATATGTGATTACAGAAAAAATTCATGCATTTTTAGCAGAGTATTATACATATACATGGGAACAGGCTTTACCTCATTCTGTACATGAAAAAGTAGAGAATGCGATTCCGAATGTCTCTGCGTTTATTTTAGAGCGAGGAATTAGCTTTTTTGAAAGTGAAGAAGGGAAAGCACGTCTTTCAAAAATGATTGATGATTTCTTTGCTTCTCGCGGAACGCTACTTAACTTAGTCGGAATGTTTTTAGGAAATGTAAGTGTTGTGGATCGTGTGCAGCCAGAAGTTATTAAGTTTTTAGGGCAAGATGCTACAAAGCAGCTTTTAACTGACGTACTGCAAAAAGAGTGGGAAAAGTTAAAAGGAAGAGATGTAAAAGAATTAGAAGCATTTGTAGAGAAAGAAATGATTGTAAGCTCCGTGCTGTCAGCAGTTAAAGTAGAGGAAACAGTGAGTAAGTTTTTAAATCAATCTGTTCAGCAAGTATGTGAACCAGTTCGAGAAACAATTATTGAAAAAGTGGTTCCAAGTGCAGTAGCGAAAGGCTTAAAGTGGGGAACAGAAAATGTAGAGAGTATACTAAATAATCTACACCTTGCGGAAATTGTCCAGCAAGAAGTGTCTACATTCTCAACAGAAAGATTAGAAGACTTAGTTCTGTCTATTACGAAAAACGAATTGAAAATGATTACGTATTTAGGAGCGTTATTAGGCGGAATGATCGGGCTCGTACAAGGATTGTTACTATTGTTTCTTAGATAATAAGGTGAGTACATAGAAATAAAAGTGAAATTTCTTCACATCTCTTGCATAGTTTGATATGGTAAGAAGAGGTGCGTATGTAAATGCACGTAAAAGGCAGTGCGAGTGAAAAGCGCTAGCCTTCTAAAGGAGGAAAAATAAAATGACAAAGAACATTCATGATGTTGCATATGAATTACAAAAAGCAATCGCTGAAAACGAAGACTTCAAAACTTTAAAAGAGAGCTACGCAGCAGTTCAAGCTGACACAGCTTCAAAGAACTTATTCGATGAGTTCCGTACAATGCAACTTAGCCTACAACAGAAAATGATGCAAGGCCAAGAAATCACTGAAGAAGACAACCAACAAGCACAAGAAGTTGTAGCTCGCATTCAACAAGATGCTAAAATTACAAAATTAATGGAAACTGAGCAACGCCTAAACGTTGTAATCGGTGACGTTAACAAAATTATCATGAAGCCACTTGAAGAATTATATAGCGCGCAACAACAAGCGTAATAGTGGAAGACGCTCCTATGGGGGCGTCTTTTTTGTTGTAGAAAAAGGCTTATATTTGGAATAAGGGGAACTGTACGTTTTATATTATATATCCGAATAATTCATGTTCGGTAAAGCGTAATCAATTTTTGATGAAATATGAATAAACTTTCATTAGTATTAACTAAGGTTTTTCTTTAAAATTACATATTAGGACAAGGAGGAAGGTGAACTGTGAGGCGTTGTATCGAGTTATATCACTTTAAATATGAAATATCATTAAAAAAGTTGGTACATGTGATAATGGAAAGTGATTTTTTATCAAAATTCTCAGCTAGTAGGAATTTTACTTATAAATGAATCTGAAATTAGGATAAATAATATTAGTATTACAACTAACAAAGTAGAGATTTATTGAATGAATGATAATGTGAAAGTTATTCTATATCAGAGGATAACTATATTTTTTGTGCTTATAACCGTTAAATGAAATGTGTATGCTTTAATTTATGATGACAAAATGTAGAAAATGGAGTTATTGCTGTAGTTAAAAAGGAGTTTTGTACAAAAGTGATTCGAGTATTTAAGTATGAATATCAATTGATTGTAACGTTACTATCGCTTAGTTTATTTAGTTATTTTGCAATCGAAATTATGTTATATCCTAGGGTAGGGATTGAGATAGAGCATCAAGAAAATCATTTGGTGATTAATAATATTGTGAAAAATAGCTGGGCAGCAGAACAAGATCTAGCAGTCGAGGATATTATTGAAAAAATAGATGGGATTCTCCCTGATGATAACTCTAATATTTCATTATATGGTGCTACTGAAAGGGTAAAGAAAATTACAATCAAGAAAGGGGGAACAATAGAAGAATATAAAGTAGAGTATAATCCGTACGATAAGCAATTGGTTTATCATCTTTTTTTACCAACTGTGTTTTATCTAACGTGTTTTTTTGTGGCTACATATATTTTAATACGTGCTCCATACTTGAATGCAGGAACGAAAGATTTAATCTATTTTCTGCATTGTTTAGGAATGAGTTACATTAGTATTATGGCGGGGTTACGAAAAGATTCAATAGCGTATATTGTAGTTGCTATTTCTTTAACGTACTCAGTTGTCTTTTTTATAAAATTTATGGACATGTTTACGAAAAACTTGAAGATAAGGTTTATAACAAAAACAAAATTAATCTACATAAATATAATAGCGTTTATTTTAGTTTGTTTAACCATTTTTATTTATTTAAAATATAATGATTTATCGACGAGTTATATTATATTGTTAAGTTCTGTTTTGTTTTTATTAACAGTATATGTATTGTTTAGATTTTATTTTAAAAGTAGAAAAAGTTATTATTTTAAGTTTATAAGAGTTATTATTATGAGCACAATCATATCAGCCATGCCATTTATATTCTTATTTTTAATTCCTAATTTGATAAATTACAAAGAAATAATAAGTGTCGAGACGACAGCGATCTTTTTTTTATTGGTTCCAATTTGCATTTTTTATATGATTATTGAAGGGAAAATATTTGATTATAATTTTGTTATTCATAGAGTTCAATATTATGCTTTACTGTCGATATGTCTAACGGGTTTCATCGTTATACTAGGGATTTTAATTTTCCACAATACTAGCGATAACATATTAGATGTTATTCGATTTGCTGGTATCTTGTTTGTTTCGTTAATGCTTTCTTGCTTTATAAAGGATTATTTGGATTTTAAATTAAGGAAAAAATTATATCATTCTCAGAAAAATTATCAGTTTAGTTTACATAGATTTTTACATCAGGCAAAAAATGAATATAAGTTTTCAAACTTAATTGTTAGCATAAAGAGAGAAATCAATGATGTATTAAGAAGAGAAGAAATATGCTGTATTGAAGTGAGTAAAGGGGATAATTCGCTCCAAATTATTGGGGATGGATATGTTTCTGAAGATGTGCTAAAGCAATTGAATGGATATCAGTTAGAGACATATACTGTTGGTTCCATTATACAATTAGAAGATCATTTTGTGTTTGTTTTGTCCATTTCAGCAAAAACAATGATTATATTGTTATGTAAGTCTAATAATAGGAGAGGTTTGAACATTCAAGAAATTGGATGGTTAGAGACATTGTGTAGTTATGCTGATTTATTATTAGAATGCTCATATCAAGTGGAAGAATTAGTGAATCAGTTGCAAACGATAAATGAACCGAAACAGCCTCCAATTTGGCTTTCAAAGTTACTATTTAATTTGTCTGAAAAAGAGCGGACAAATTTGGCGAGTGATATTCATGATGGTGTATTACAAGACCAAATACGCTTGTCTAGGAAATTAGAGGAATATCATAAAGATATTCCAGATGTCGATATGAAAAAAATAATTAACGAAGTATATGAAGATGTCTTAGATCATATTTATGTCATTCGTGAAACATGTAATAACTTACGTCCTCCATTTCTATATGAATTAGGTTTGAAAAAAGCATTATTAGATTTATTTAAACAAGTAAATCTTAAAGCTACATTTTTCTTCTATTATGAAATTCAAGATAATATTATTCTACCTAATGTAGAATATGAACAAGCAATTTATAGAATTATTCAGGAGTTATTAAATAATGCACTAAAGCATTCAAAAGCTTCTAAAGTTACAATTCGATTATATGAGCAAAATGGATATTTGAATTTAACTTATGATGATGATGGGATAGGAATGGGGATAGATTTAGACGAGTTAAATCATTCTTATAGTAGTTTAGGTTTATCCGGGATTGTAGCTAGAATTCATAGTTTAGGTGGAGAAATGTCAATAGATTCAAAGGTGAATAATGGATTAAAGATTAAAGTTAGTATGAAAATTGATTAATTGATTCAATCTTTAGATGTGGAAGGGATGAAAAAATGATTTCTGTTCTTGTTGTAGATGATCACGTTGCAGTTGGCCTAGGGACTAAAGCATTAATTGAAAGATATGATGATATAGAGGCTGATGTTTTCCATGATAGTGAAGAAATAAGAGAAGTTATGCATAATAAACAGTATGATGTATATTTAATAGATTTACAAATGCCAAAAATAAATGGTTTAGAGCTTTCTAAATATATACTTAGTGTGCAACCAGAAGCAGCTATTCTTATTTTTACAGGATTTGATGTGCTTGCACATTATAATTTATTAATAGATAACGGAGTACTTGGTGTATTAAGTAAAACTTCTTCTGAGAAAGAAGTGGTAAACGCAATCCGCCATGCAGTGAAAAAAGAAGTAGTTCTTTCTCATCAACTTGTAAGACAGTTAAGGATAGTAGAAAATGCATCTAATATAAATGTAGAAGGCGAAATGAAAAATATAATTTCTTTAAATGATGAAGAGAAGATGATTCTAGTTGAAGTTGGTAAAGGAAAAACAAATAGAGAGCTTGCCGAAATATTAAACTTAAGTCAAAGATCGGTAGAATATAAATTGACCGACATATTTCATAAGTTACAAGTTTCATCAAGAATGGAAGCAGTACAAAAGGCGAAAGAACTATGGTTTATTCCAACTATAAATTTTTAATGTAGCTCTTTATTAAATTGCGGTATTCACGCAAGAAAAATGCGTGAATACGAGAGGAATGTTCGGTGATATAAATGGAAGAATATAGTATAGTTACATTAAAGGCAAAATAAACTCGCGAGGACTAACAGCTTAATATATTGCCTTTTATTAGGATGTATAGTCGTATTCAAGTATATACTAATTAATAACAATCAATATAAATATAATTATTTGAAAGACAGTCAATTATTTTAAGACACGGTAAAAAATTGCTGTAATCAGTTATTAGTATTGCATTGTTAAAAGAGTAATTTAGGGTTGAGTTACTCCAATTGATAAAAATCCTATACTTTGTCAATATAGTGATTTTATCGTCCATTATTTGTTGTTATTTTGCGTTTGTTGTTTTTGCTTGGGCCTCCTTTAAGGAGGCCTTTTTTTATAGGAAACGGATGAAGTGCATCCTCAAACATTAAAAACCCCTTTCAAAATAGCCATTTTTTATTGGTTATTTTGAAAGGGGTATACTAATAGCAAGGTACTATAAATTTGTTAATAATGTGAATAGGTGGAAGTATTTTTGTGCATTTTTAGAAGAGATATAAAAATGTTATTTTAAGATAAACAAAAGGTTGTAAGCGCATTCTTTAAATCTTGTCAAAATAATGTCGAATTCATATTGTTGGAAAAATAATGCATTTGTAATATAATGATAAATGATACTTCACCACATTAATTAACTAGGTGAAATTAAAATCTTTATTACACACATTATGAAATAAAGGGATGATTAGTTTTGAGTACAGGTGTAAAAGCAAACGACGTGAAGACAAAAACAAAGGGAGCAGATCTTGTTGTTGATTGTTTAATTAAACAAGGTGTTACACATGTTTTCGGTATTCCAGGAGCAAAGATTGACTCTGTATTTGATGTATTGCAAGAAAGAGGACCAGAGTTAATTGTTTGTCGTCATGAACAAAATGCAGCATTTATGGCAGCTGCTATTGGTAGATTAACAGGGAAACCGGGCGTATGTCTTGTAACTTCAGGACCAGGGACATCAAATTTAGCGACAGGTCTTGTTACTGCGAATGCGGAGAGTGATCCCGTTGTTGCTTTAGCTGGTGCAGTACCGCGTACGGATCGATTAAAACGTACGCATCAATCTATGGATAATGCTGCACTATTCGAACCAATCACAAAATATAGCGTAGAAGTAGAGCATCCTGATAATGTGCCAGAAGCACTTAGTAATGCATTTCGAAGTGCGACTTCCACAAATCCGGGAGCTACTTTAGTAAGTCTTCCGCAAGACGTTATGACTGCGGAAACAACTGTAGAGTCTATCGGTGCGCTTTCTAAGCCACAACTTGGAATCGCTCCCACAAATGATATTACATATGTAGTAGACAAAATAAAATCAGCGAAATTACCAGTTATTTTACTCGGTATGAGAGCGAGCACAAATGAAGTGACGAAAGCTGTTCGTAAATTAATTGCGGATACAGAACTTCCTGTCGTTGAAACATATCAAGCAGCTGGTGCGATTTCACGTGAGTTAGAAGATCATTTCTTCGGCCGCGTTGGATTATTCCGTAACCAACCAGGTGATATTTTACTAGAAGAAGCAGACCTTGTGATTTCTATCGGTTATGATCCAATCGAGTATGATCCAAAGTTCTGGAATAAACTTGGCGACAGAACGATTATTCATCTTGACGACCATCAAGCAGATATCGACCATGATTACCAACCAGAGCGTGAATTAATTGGTGATATTGCCTTAACGGTAAATAGCATCGCGGAGAAATTACCGAAACTTGTATTAAGTACGAAATCAGAAGCGGTATTAGAACGATTACGCGCAAAATTATCAGAACAAGCAGAAGTTCCAAATCGTCCTTCAGAAGGTGTTACGCATCCACTTCAAGTGATTCGTACACTTCGTTCTTTAATTAGTGACGATACAACCGTTACATGTGACATCGGTTCCCATTCTATTTGGATGGCGAGATGTTTCCGTTCTTATGAACCACGTAGATTATTATTTAGTAACGGTATGCAAACGCTAGGTGTTGCACTTCCTTGGGCAATCGCAGCTACTTTAGTAGAACCAGGTAAAAAAGTAGTTTCCGTATCAGGTGACGGTGGTTTCTTATTCTCTGCGATGGAGTTAGAAACGGCGGTACGTTTAAATTCTCCAATCGTCCATCTTGTTTGGAGAGACGGCACATATGATATGGTTGCATTCCAACAAATGATGAAATACGGCAGAACATCCGCTACAGAGTTTGGCGATGTTGATCTTGTGAAATATGCGGAAAGTTTCGGGGCGTTAGGTCTTCGTGTTAACACGCCTGATGAATTAGAAGGGGTATTAAAAGAAGCATTAGCAGCAGATGGTCCTGTCATTATTGATATTCCAATTGACTATCGTGACAACATTAAATTAAGCGAAAAATTATTACCAAACCAATTAAACTAATGGAGGCAGATTTGAGATGACTGTTGCGCAATTAATTGATATTGATGCAAAAAAAACGAAAACGAGTAATGAAGTATATCAAACATCTACAATGCTTGCGCTATTAGATGGTATATATGATGGTGTAATTAGCTTTGAAGATTTGAAAAAACATGGTGATTTCGGCATCGGCACATTTGATCAATTAGATGGTGAAATGATTGCATTTGATAATGAATTTTATCATTTACGTTCAGACGGTTCAGCGGAAAAAGTAGAGCCAGAAGAAACAACGCCATTTGCGACTGTAACGTTTTTTGAAAAAGAAATGAGTTATACGGTAGAGCGTCCGATGAATCGTGAAGAAGTTGAAGCGTTATTACATGAATTAATGCCAAGTCAAAACTTGTTTTACGGTATTCGAATGGACGGTACGTTCCGTGAAGTAAGGACGAGAACTGTTCCAAGACAAGAAAAACCGTATACACCGCTCGTTGAAGTGACGAAATCACAACCAATCTTTTCATTTGAAAATACAGAAGGTACGCTTGCTGGATTTTGGACACCAGATTATGCGCAAGGTATTGGGGTAGCTGGATTCCACTTACATTACATTGATGATGAAAGAAGCGGGGGCGGACATGTTTTCGACTATGTTATAGAAAACTGTACGATCCAAATTTGTCAAAAAGCTCATATGCATTTAGCACTTCCAGAAACAGCTGATTTTATGGCGGCTGAATTATCAAGAGAAAATTTAGAGGATAATATTGCAACTGCGGAAGGTGCAGAGTAAGAGGGAAAGACTGTTCCATTTTGGAACAGTCTTCTTTTATTCGTAATGTTATTATTTGTCGATAAATCGATATTTCTTGTCGAACCGTTGATATATTGTAAGTTACGATAGATATATTTGAAAAATTGTTGATATCGCTTATTTTTTTGAAACAAACGGATGTCCCTCATAATAAAAACGCCACGGATAGTGTACAGCTTCTTCTGCATAGTCGATATTAATACGAGGTCCTGCTGTTATTTTATATTGTGATGATATGTGTTCTTCTTTTGGAACTAATTCAATATGTAACGTATCACTTTGTAACGATACACCGCGTTCTTTTAAAGTGATGCCAAGTGCACGGCATAGTTTGCCAGGACCGTTCGTTAAATTTTTGTACTGCGCTTTTGTAATTTCGGTCTTATTGTAGCGCGCTAGTTTTATTTCTTCTATTCCATCTACCGGCTCAAGAGCTCGAATGAGAACACCTTGTGGGGTGCCCACTGGCGCTGTAATAACGTTAAAGCAATGATACATACCATAAATTAAATATACGTAAGCATGCCCTGGTGCACCAAACATAACTTCTGTGCGATCTGTCCGTCTGCCTCCGTAACTATGTGCGGCCTTATCATCTGGGCCTTTATATGCTTCTACTTCTACAATGATTCCGCTTCGCTTTATTCCGTCTACAATATGAACAAGTTTTTGCCCGAGTAATTTTTTTGCGACTTCTAACGTATCGCCTTCATAAAAAGAAGGAGGTGCCTGCATTGTACTATCTCCTTTGCTAAGTGTATATGTATATAGTAAACCAAATTTTCAGTAGTAATTCTAACTCGTTCTATTTGCTACATTTATTTCATAAATTATGGATAGAGTACAACAGCGAAGAGGGGGAGTGCGACATGATTTATCGCTTACTAGCTCTTAATATAGATGGGACACTACTATACAACAATGGAAAAATTGCAAAAGGATTAAGAGAAACAATTGAATTTGTGAAAAGAAAAGATGTATACGTTACGTTATTTACGAGTCGTAATTTTCAATCCGCTCATAAAGTAGCAAAGGCGTTAAAATTAGATTCTATATTAGTGACACATGGTGGTGCTTTCGTTTCAGCAACGTTAGATAAGCCGTACGTTCAAAGAAGATTGTCTGAAGAGAAGACTTTTAACATTGTGCAAGTGTTAGAGCACTTTGATTGTAACGTACGCATTTCTCATGAACGGTTTTCGATAGGAAATCGTGAGAGAAATACACCAAACTTAATTGCGCGCACTGTATTATCAAGCGCAGATCCGTTATTTTATCCAGTTCAATTTGTAGATTCGTTAGGTGACGCGCTTCGTGACCATCCGGTAGCGGCGCCAAAAATTGATGTTCTTTTCCAAACTAAAGGTGAAAAAGAACGCGGGCTAAATACATTAAGAAAAGCGTTCCAAGATGTAGAGTATGTTGAATGTGATTCAAAACGAATAGAAATTTTACCGCAAAATGTATCAAAGTTACGCGGGTTACAATTGCTTGGAGAGCATTTAAATATTTCGCTAAATGAAATGGTTGCGATTGGAGATAGTATGGAAGATTTAGAGATTATTGAAAACGTGGGACTTGGGGTAGCGATGGGGAACTCGCCTGTAGAATTAAAGCAAGCAGCCGATTGGATTACACGTTCAAATAGTGAAAACGGTGTAGAGTACATGATTAAAGAGCATTTCCGTAAGCAGTTCCCGCTTCCGTTTTTGAAGAATCATAAAAATACACCGAAACGATGAAAGAAAAACGTAGCTTTTTGGCTACGTTTTTTGTTGAGCTTATTAAAATGAATGAAAACGTTTTAAAATGTGAATTGTGTATGAAATCTATACAATTCACTTGAATCCTTTAGAAAACTAATGTAAAGTGAAGGATGTTATCAAAATAGTTACACCACATGAAATATTCTTCAGATTAATTTTATTGGGCTCCCATACGTAAAAGTATTTCCGCATGACAGTTTAGTTCACGTATTATTTCAAAAATGAATTGTAGTAATTTTATTAAGTAGTTGTAGCGTTCCTTTGTTGTATTTAAATGGATTATTTTAAGTTAATGTGAGTAAGACCTGGTACATATGAAATGTACTTCTTTTTGTGATTTTAGGAAGTTTAAAAGGGGGAATGAATTTCTTGAGGAAATCATTTAATCAAAAAATTAAAAAGTTAAGTAGTAGTTTAATAGTTGTATTACTAATATGTATGAATTTTTTAATCCATTTACCATTTAAAGCAGAGGCAGCTACAACAGAGTTAAAAGGTTTAGGTGATGTATCTTATTACAACGCCATCATTTTTGGAGATCATAGTGCAACGAGTGCGGATATTGAAGGTGCGATGGCTGTTCAGAAAAATATGAACGCATCAAGTTATACAGTCGTAGCAGCTGCAACTGGAGCAAATAACTTAGCTGGAGCAACTTGGATAGATGAAGGATATCCATCATTATTACTAGGCGGTCAATTTACGAAAGCGGGAGCAGGACAGGTAATTATTCAAGATGGAACAGTGGCGATGACAAAAGACGGTGACCCAGATGGCGCGATGAAAACATTATATGACCGTATCTCTTATAAAGAGCAAGCGGAGATTGATGCTAAGTTTAAAGAATTTAGAAAAGACGTTGATGGTGTAATTGGGGATGCAAGTAAACTACACACTGATAAGCCAAAACCTAATATGAGTTTTGGAATCGGTGAAGATGTAAATAACCCTAATATTTATGTCTCTTCAGGCCAAACGGGAAAGAAAGCATTTGATGTAAAAGACGTTTTTCTTCCGAATGTAGAGAATAAAGACTTTATTGTTATTTATTCAGATGCAGAAGAAGTGAGTTTTGGTGGCGGTGCAATTTTGTATGATACAAGAAATACTGGGATGGCGACGGATTTAATTAATACATCTCAAGCATACGACCCTAATTCATCTTTTACTGAGTTAGCTAGTAAGGTAATTTGGGTATTTCCTAATGCTACAAAGATAACAACTAAAGGTTATGGTGTAGTAGGTAGTGTGTTTGCACCTAATGCAGTTGTAGAAACAAAAGGTGGTTCTATTAATGGACAAGCCTATGTTGGAGGATTACACCAAAGAGATGGTTTTGAGGTTCATAACTTTAAATTTAACTGGCCAAAATGGAATAAACCAGCAGCTGAAAAAGGACATTTACAAATTAAAAAAGTTGATGAAAACGATGAAAATATTGTTTTAAAAGACGCAAAATTTGATGTTATAGACAAAGATAATAACGTTGTGGCTACTGTTACAACAAACGAAAAGGGTATTGCGGAAGTTAAAGATTTACCACTTGGTGACTATTTTGTAAAAGAAATAAATGCACCAGAAGGATATATAAAAGTTGATACACCAGTCAAAGTAACAATTGATAATACAAACGTAATTGAACTTGTTATGAAGAATACGAAAAAAGTAGAGAATGGCCAATTTAAATTATTGAAAAAAGATAGTGAATCCGGTCAACTTCTGCCAGGTGCAAAATTTGATGTTATCGATAAAGATGGGAAAGTTGTGGAAACAATTGTTACAGATGATAAAGGTGAAGCCTTATCGAAACGACTTCCAGTTGGAAGCTATACATTAAAAGAAGTAGAAGCACCGAAAGGGTATGAATTATCATCTAGTTCAGTTTCTGTTGATGTAGAGGCTAATAAAGTATTGACTGTAGATGTGGTGAATAAAAAGATTCCCGAAAAAGTAACAGGTCAATTTGAAATTGTGAAAGTAGATGCGGAAGATAAAACGAAGGTATTATCAGATGCAGAATTCGAAGTGTATAAAGAGGGTAAAAAAGTAGATACGTTACGAACAGATAAAACTGGTAAAGTAGTTTCTCAGAAATTAGAACCAGGAAAGTACACATTAAAAGAAACGAAAGCACCACAAGGATATAAATTGCTAAAAGAAGAAATTGAAGTCGTTGTGGAAGCAAACAAAGTAGTAGAAGTACAAGTAGAAAACGCAAAAGAACTAGGAAGCTTACAAGTAACCAAAAAGGATGCAGAGAGTGGAAAAGTTCTAGCAGGTGCAGAATTTAAATTGAAAAATGAAGCTGGTCAAGTAGTTGGAGAAGCGAAAACAACGAATAAAGACGGTGTTGTGAAATTCGAAAACTTAGTGCCAGGAAAGTACACGTTAGAGGAAACGAAAGCGCCGGAAGGTTATAAAGCGCTAGAAGTGATAGTAGAAGTAAACGTTGTAGCGAACGAAGTAGTAAATCAAGAAGTTACGAATGAAAAAGTAACAGGTCAATTCGAAATTGTGAAAGTAGATGCGAATGATAAAACGAAATTGTTATCAGGTGCAGAATTCGAAGTGTATAAAGATGGTAAAAAGGTAGCGGAACTGAAAACAGATGAGAGTGGAAAAGTGATGTCACCGAAATTACCGCTAGGTGAATACACAGTGAAAGAAACGAAAGCACCAGCGGGCTACAAGCTTTCAAATAAAGAATGGAAAGTAACAATTCAAAATGAGAACGAAGTAGTAAAAGTAGAGGCAGAAAACGAAAAAATCTTAGGTTCTCTACAAATTATTAAAATGGATGATAAAGATCAAACGAAACGCTTAGCAGGCGCAGAATTTACATTGAAAGATGCGAAAGGAAATGTTGTAAAAGAAGGAATTACAACAGATAAGGCTGGAACGGTTAAAGTAGACGGACTTGTGCCAGGTGAATATACGTTAGAAGAAACAAAAGCACCAGAAGGTTATGAGTTAACAAAACAAATAATTCATGTAACAGTTGACGGTGAAAAAGTTGTTGGTGTAAAAGTAACGAACAGTAAGAGCCTTGGTCAATTCGAAATTGTAAAAGTAGATGCGGAAGATAAAACGAAAGTATTATCAGACGCAGAATTTGAAGTGTATAAAGATGGTAAGAAAGTAGATACGTTACGAACAGATAAAACAGGTAAAGTAATTTCTCAGAAATTAGAGCCAGGAAAGTACACATTAAAAGAAACAAAAGCACCACAAGGATATAAGTTGTTAAAAGAAGAAATTGAAGTCGTTGTGGAAGCAAACAAAGTAGTAGAAGTACAAGTAGAAAACGCAAAAGAACTAGGAAGCTTACAAGTAATCAAAAAAGATGCAGAGAATGGAAAAGTTCTAGCAGGTGCAGAATTTAAATTAAAGAACGAAGCTGGTCAAGTAGTTGGAGAAGCAAAAACAACGAATAAAGATGGCGTTGTGAAATTCGAAAGCTTAGTGCCAGGAAAGTATACGTTAGAAGAAACGAAAGCGCCGGAAGGTTATAAGGCGTTAGAAGTAACAGTAGAAGTAAAGGTTGTAGCAAATGAAGTAGTAAAACAAGAAGTTATGAATGAAAAAGTGAAAGAAGAAATTACAGGTCAATTAGAAATTACAAAGGTAGATGCCAATAATACAAATAAAACATTAGCAGGCGCAGTGTTTGAAATTTGGAAAGACGGAACAAAAATCGACACATTAACAACAAATAAGAGCGGTAAAGCGACTTCTAAGAAGTTAGAACCAGGAGATTACACTTTAAAAGAAATCCAAGCGCCAGAAGGATATACTTTATCCGATAAGGAAATGAAATTTACGATTTCTAATGAAAAAATTGAAGTTGTAAAGCTTCAATTTACAAATAAAAAAGATACAGAAAAAGGTCCGGAAAAACCAGGTGAAGGAACAGGAAAACCAGGTGAAGGAACAGGAAAACCAGGTGAAGGAACAGGAAAACCAGGTGAAGGAACAGGAAAACCAGGTGAAGGAACAGGAAAACCAGGTGAAGGAACAGGAAAGCCGGGTGAAGGAACAGAAAAGCCAGGTGAGGGAGTAGAAAAACCTAATTTACCAGAAAAAGGACAAGGTTCTTCTAATAATCAACAACTTCCAGCTACAGGACACGATACGAATTACGTTCCATTCATCGGTTTTATGCTTCTGTTACTAGGAATACGTTTAAGATTCATGGCTAAAAATAGTTAACGGATGTATAAAAGGCATCAGAGATATACAATCTCTGATGCCTTTTAAGTGAATACAGATAAAATGAAAATATCTATATGGAATGATAAATATGTTAAGCTTCAATTACGCTAAGCATTCTGTTTATAAATGCAGCTGCGTGAGCACGTTGTGATGGTCCTTTTGGTACGAATTGATTCAATTCATTACCTTTTACAATTCCATATCCATACACTCTTTGTACTTCTTCTTTAGCGTAAATTAAGTTTTGGTCTACGAATGGTAGTTCAACTTGTTTTGCAAAAATACCAGCGTGTTTTAGAGAACGATCGATCATAATAACAGCTTCTTCGCGTGTAATTGTAGTATTTGGGTCAAATGTATTATCACCACGTCCGCGGATTATGCCTGCGCTTGCTGCACGATTAATACCGTCTCTTAACGATGGGTGTACTTGTTCTAAGTCTGTGAAATTAGCATTTCCACTTGGTAATTGTAAAGCACGAGTAATTAATGTAGCAAATTCAGCACGCGTTACAAGACGTTCTGGGAAGTACTTGCCGTTTCCTTCTCCTTGCATAATCCCTCTAGCTGCTAATTGACGAATGTCTTGTTCATACCAGCCACCTGTAATGTCATCAGTTACTGGATTTTTTTGATTTTCTTTATAGTATGTTTCAGTTCCTTTTAAGAAAGCATCCCATTGTCCGCGTTGAATCATAAACGCAGGGCAGTTTTTTCCTGACCAAAATTGGTGTTTTTGGACCTTATCTAGAGAAATATTTAAGTCGTTCATTAAATAAGCTGCCAATTTACGGGCATTTTCTACCGCTTTTTCATAGTTTCCATCTTGATTAACGGCAATTTCAATTCCGATAGATTCATAGTTTCCAGTTTTATTTCCAGCATGCCATCCAACTTCATTTACCGGAAGATGTTGATAAATTTCTTTATCATCTACTGTGAAATGCCAAGATGCGGCGCGATCAGCTGTTCCGCGTGCTTGATTATCTAAGAATTTTGCATGATTTAGAGCATTAGCACCTTTCGCTGTATTAGCCGTTTCGTGAATCGTAATATATTTAGGCACCATCGGGTAGCCAGGTCGAATATCGTCATTTCCTTTTGGGACAATCATTTCTTTAAATGTAACGCCATAAATATTGTTTGTTTGTAGAGCTTCTGGCGATCTCAATAAACTGTTTTTAGCAGTACGACTATTTTTTAATAATGAAGCTTTTGTACCTTCAAATGTAGCAGAAGGTGCATAAATCCATTTTGCTGTTTCGTTTATTTGGACTTTAAACCAATTTCCAGCTTGTTCAGTAGGAGTAATGACTTGTGGCTCTAGTTTCCCTTCTTCTTTAAACGATTGGAACGGAAGTGCATGTATGGAAGCTTCTTCTTTTACGATTAATTTTTGGTTAGATAGTTTATGAATCTCTTGAACTTCTAAGCTATTATCATTGTTATCTATCCATCCAGCGCCAGTTGGCGTCGTTATGTAGTAAGCATTTCCTTTTTTCTTTGTCGCCGTTACGACTTGTTCTGTAATCTCGATATTCGATTTGTTTTTTAAATCATTCGCGGTATATAATGAATGTTTTTTTGAAGTGTATAGTAGGAATTGGCCAGTAACCTCGATATCTTCTTCATGAGTACTATGCTCATTAACATGCTCCTTAATACTTTTAAAAACTTGATCCTCCGTATATACTTCGGCGGATTTTTCAGCACTCTCTGCAAATGAATAAGTAGGTGCAAGAACAGTTTGTAATGCAAGAGAGAGAGTTAATACACTATAAAATTTCTTTTTCATATTTGTTTTTAACACATTAGATTGTGGAATCTAGTGTTAACAGTCCTCCTTTTTATATTGTATTTTCACTATGTATCGATTTTAACACTAATAAATTTTAACAAGAGAAAATCATGATGTCTATATACATGAGCAATATTCATAAAAAGAATTATTTGAAAAAATGTAAGAGAAACAGGTAAAACCTTCTGTATTGACCTGCAAACGCCCTTCAAGTAAACTAAAGAGAGTTTGCAAATGAAAAGGTGATAATGTTGTTAATTTCAATTAAAACGTTACAAGATGATCGTTTTTTACGTCCGCTACAAAATATTGGCGGCTTATTTTTTGAAGAGAGTACGATTGGATTTGAACAAGAGGAAGCAAATCTTATCGTTGATATACACATTGAAGAGAATGTGAAAGCATCTGCTCGTTTAACAGATGTTGCGACTGGAAATGTGTATGAAGAAACATTCGCAAAAGATTTATCTGCTTTTACAGATGAAAAAGAGCGTATGAAGCAAGTGAAACACGTTGTTTCTTATGTATATCTTTCTGTTCTTCAGCAGTTAACTGGTATTGAACAAAGCTGGGGTATTTTAACGGGAGTACGTCCGACGAAACTTCTTCACAAAATGCTTCAAAATGGTATGTCAAAAGAAGAAGCGCATCAAGAACTTCGTGAAAGTTATTTAATTCATGAAGAGAAAATTGAACTTCTTCAGCGCATTGTTGATTGCCAATTAGCAGTTGTTCCGGATTTATACCGTTTGAAAGAAGAAGTAAGTATTTATATCGGTATTCCGTTCTGCCCAACGAAATGTGCATATTGTACATTCCCGGCTTATGCAATTAATGGACGCCAAGGATCTGTTGATTCGTTCTTAGGTGGTTTACATTATGAAGTTCGTGAAATTGGTAAGTTTTTAAAAGAAAAAGGTGTAAAAGTTACGACGATTTATTACGGCGGCGGTACACCTACAAGTATTACAGCAGAAGAGATGGATATGCTGTATGAAGAAATGTATGAAGCGTTCCCAGATGTGAAAAATGTGCGTGAAGTAACAGTTGAGGCAGGTCGCCCAGATACAATTACGCCAGCAAAGCTAGAAGTGTTAAATAAATGGAATATTGACCGTATTAGTATTAATCCGCAGTCATACCATCAAGAGACACTAAAAGCAATTGGACGTCATCATACTGTAGAAGAAACAATTGAGAAATACCATTTAGCTCGTGAAATGGGAATGAACAATATTAATATGGACTTAATTATTGGTCTTCCTGGTGAAGGGTTAGATATCTTCAAGCATACGTTAGATGAAACAGAAAAGTTAATGCCAGAATCATTAACAGTTCATACGTTATCATTTAAACGTGCTTCTGAAATGACGCAAAACAAACGTAAATATAAAGTAGCAGGTCGCGAAGAAATTACAGCGATGATGCATGAAGCAGAAGAGTGGACGCAAAAGCATAATTACGTACCATATTACCTATATCGTCAAAAGAATATTTTAGGTAACTTAGAGAACGTTGGTTATGCAATGCCGACGCAAGAAAGTATTTACAACATTGTCATTATGGAAGAAGTACAATCAATTATCGGACTTGGTTGTGGTGCATCAAGTAAATTTGTTCACCCGAAGACGGGAGCAATTACGCACTTTGCAAATCCGAAAGATCCAAAATCATATAACGATGGCTTTGTGAAATATACAGAAGATAAACTGAAAATTTTAGAAGAGCTATTTGCATAAGAAGAAAGAGGTTGTTCCGAGTCGGAATAACCTCTTTTTTATCCTGCAGTAACGGACGGTCCGATTATATCTTATCAGTTTTTGTCGGTAAGTCGATATATTCGAAAAATCGCTGATATAAATTGAGTTGTGGTTGATATATTTCAAGTTACGGTCGATATATCCGGAAAATCGCCGATATAATTTCATTTACCTTCTAGCGGTACCGTATGTAAAACTATGTCGATAATAATCAGAAAAATTAGTCAAATCATTAGAGGACAATGTCTACTTATGGACGAAATGATAGATTTATGAAAGAGAAAAGGGGGAAATTGTTGGCATGTATATGACGATAGGGAGAATTTTTGATTTATCAGTTGGTAAGTATCCAAATAAAGAGGCGTTAGTGGAACCTGAAAAAAATATTCGCTGGACGTATAAACAGTGGGATGAACAAATAAATAAAACAGCGCACGCTCTATTAGAAGAAGGGGTAAGAAAGGGAGATACGGTATCTGTTTACTTATATAATTGCCATGAATTTGTAAACGTTTACTTAGCCTGTGCGAAAATTGGTGCGATTTTTAACCCGATTAACTTCCGCTTAAAGGCGAAAGAAGTATCTTATATTCTTCAGGACGCATCCTCGAAAGTCGTTGTCTTTGAAAAAGCAGTTGAGTCAACTGTTGCTATAATTGAAAGAGATTTTCCAAATACATCTTTTTGGTCTATAGAAAACGATAAACCTTCCTATGCAAGTTCCTACCATGAAAAAGTGAATGAAGCATCTTCTGAGAAAGTAAATATCGAAATTGATGAAATGGATTATTGTTCTATGCTGTATACGAGCGGTACGACAGGTCATCCGAAAGGCGTGTTACATCGCCATCGTGAAATGGCTGAGCATAGTATGATTTGTACGTATTTCCTAAAATATAATAGAGATAGCGTTGGGCTTGTTGTTGCACCTTTATATCACTGTGGTGAATTAAATGCCGGAATCATACCACGCATTCAAGTTGGCGGAAAGAATGTTATTTTGCATCATTTTGATACAGAAACAGTATTACATACGATTCAAGAAGAAAAGATTACGACGTTCTTTGCAGCGCCGACGATGTGGAATATGTTGTTGCAAAAAGATTTAGCTCAGTATGATTTAACGTCAATGAAAATCGGTATATATGGCGGGGCAGCAATGGCACCGGCGTTAGTGAAGGAATGTAAAGAACGTCTTTATATTGATCTTGTTCAAATATACGGAATGACAGAAATGGGGCCAGTTGTTGCATTTCTCGTAGAGGAGGATCAAATTACGAAAGCTGGTTCAGCAGGCACGCCATGTTTTAGCCATGAAGTTCGTATTGTGAAACCGAACGAGGATGCACCGGCAGAACCAGATGATGTATTACCTCCTTATGAAGTGGGAGAAATTATTTTACGCGGCCCAACTATGATGGCTGGCTATCATAATCGTGAAGAAGCGAATAAAAAATCGATGTATAAAGGATGGTATCATTCTGGTGATCTAGGCTATTTTGATAAAGACGGTTATTTATTCGTTGCTGATCGCGTTGATGATATGGTAATTAGCGGTGGCGTAAATATTTATCCTCGTGAAATTGAAGATTTCCTTCATAGTCATCCAGGTATATTAGATGTGGCGGTACTTGGTGAGCCAGATGAATTATGGGGAGAGCGTGTTGTGGCAGTTATTGTGAAGAAAGATGAAACAATAACAGAAGCTGATTTAGAAACGTATTGCAAAGAAAGTGATGAACTAGCAGATTATAAACGTCCGCGTCATTATTTATTTGTAGATGAACTCCCTCGTAATGCGAGCGGGAAGCTGCAGAAGTTTGTACTGAGGGAGTCGTTGAAAGGTGCGAAAAAATAGAAAATGCAGGATGCCCCATATCTATGGGGTATCCTGCATTTTTCTGTATTAAACAGAAAAAACAATATCTTTGTTAATTCTCATTTTTTCTTGGTGAAGGTTAATTAGCGCATTTGAAATAAGGTGGAAACACAAAGTGGATGTAATACAAAAAGAAAAGACACCCTAAGGTGCCTTGCTCCGACTTGAACCATTTCATTTCATACGAATCGGAATCTATCCGTATTACCATTACCCCTTTGTTATGAGTGTAAACACACACTATAAAGCAGAATCGTCTATATACACTAGATTGTTAGTTCACAAAAGACAAGAGATTTGAGATCAATATCGAAGTGACGCCACATCCCCTATAATAATTGATATGTTACGCCTTTTAAAAGAATCTGCTTTATAGAACGTGCCCACAAGTTATATTTTACTACATGTAATATTCATTCAGTGTATTTTTTGATGAATATGTATAATTACATAAACTGTATGAAAAAAAGAGAGTATACTCTGATGTTGTGTAATAAAGATAAAGCCCGCCTATGGAATAGGGGGCTTTTCTTACTTTTTATAAATATTTATTCCAATTATATTATCAGATGAGTCTAAACGAATATAAACGTCAGCTGATAAAAGGTGTGCATTATATATTCGTTGTTTATATGTTGATATCTCGAAGCGTTTTCCATTTAATTCACATTCTAGAATAATCATATCGCCATGTTCTTTCCAATTTATTAATTTAGCAGTTGTATTCATATAAACCTCCTCTGAATCATTTTATGAAAATTAATAGAGATAGTGTGAGAAAGGAGTTTATATAACAAAAAAAGACACCTTAAGTGTCTTCTTTGATTACTATAAAAGTCGTTGAATGAAATAGGTTTCTATTTTTATTTGCGTGAAAAGCCTTCTTCATCAAGGTATTCCGCAGCTTCTGGATAAGAGTTGAATGTACCGTCTAAGTTTACACCAGCGTACACGTTCCACATGTCATCCTCTGAAATAAGAGTAAGAATATGACCATCTTCGTTCTGCCATTCTTCTTCTTTCGCAGGTTCTACAGGTGCTACTACTTCTTCTTGTGATAGAAGGTCAATTGATTTCTCAATTACTGAACGTAACTCCTCTGCTGAAAACTCACGGATGTTAACCATGCCTTTATCATCTGTTTTATAACCTTTAATACCGCTTGCATATACAAATCCATTTCCATTTGGGTGTAAATGAAATACAACGTTCTTTTTATCTAAACGACTTTCTTCAAAGTGGAAGTTTACACGTTTTAATGATACGTTCTTTCTTTCTAGTTCTGGGAAAGATTCAATAATCGATAATTTTTCTTCAAAAGTTAGCATAGTGCCTCCAAGTATATAGTAAAAGATTTAATTTGTTCATTATAGCATAGTTGCAATTGTTTCCAAAGATAAGGGGAAAACTTTTCGTTGAATACGTTTACGTCACGAGAATGTAAAAAGTGAGCTAACGAATGTATCTTTTTAGGTGTACAATGGAACATGGACTTTATACAAAGGTGGTTTTTTTATGTTTCAAAAAATAGCAAAGGAATGTTTAGCAGGATTTACTGTTGCGATTGTTGCGTTACCACTTGCGATTGCATTTGGTATTGCCGCGACAGGAACGTCTGAGGGAGCGCTTGTTGGATTGTATGGTGCGATTTTTGCAGGTTTATTCGCAGCGTTATTTGGCGGGACACCTGGGCAAGTAACAGGGCCAACTGGACCAATTACCGTTATTGCAACAGGAGTTATTGCGACGCACGGGTTAGAGGCAAGTTTTATTGCCTTTATGATGGCAGGGTTATTTCAAATTTTATTCGGTGTATGTAAGCTCGGTTCTTACGTTCGATATATTCCGTATCCTGTCGTTTCGGGATTTATGAATGGTATTGCATTAATCATTATTTTAGGCGAAATAAAGCACGTACAAAATAGTTTTTTACTTGTTGTGTTAACGATTATTGTAATGATTGTTTCTGGTAAATGGATTAAGGCGATTCCGTCTAGTTTAGTAGCACTAGTCGGTGTGACAGCTTTGCTTCCTTTATTTTCTTCCTTACTCGAAGGACTTACAGTAAAGTTACCGATTATCGGAAATCTTTCACTAAATAAAGTAATTGAAAAGATTGGAACCATTCCAGAAGCGATGCCTACGCTTCATATTCCATCTTTAAGTGGAACAGGAATAGCAGCACTTATTTTGCCAGCGCTTAGTATTGCTTTATTAGGATCGATTGACTCGTTGTTAACATCGGTCGTAATGGATAATGTGACAGGTACACGTCATAAAAGTAATAAAGAACTGGTCGGACAAGGTATCGGTAATATGATGAGCGGATTGTTTGGCGGATTAGCAGGTGCAGGTGCGACTGTAAGGTCTATCGTGAATATAAGAAGTGGCGGTAAAACGGCACTTTCGGCATGTATGCATAGTGTTATCTTATTTATTTTTATTATGGGTCTTGGTTCGGTCGTACAATATATTCCACTTGCTGTATTATCAGGTATTTTAATTTTAACTGGTATTGGAATGTTCGATTGGGGAAGCATGAAAAAGATGCATGTCGCTCCTAAAGGTGATGTCGTTGTTATGCTCGTAACGATGATTGTAACGGTGAAGTTCGATTTAATGATTGCTGTTGCATTCGGTATTATTCTTTCGTTCATCATATATATGGTGAAATGTAAAGAACGCAAAACTTCTATCGTAAAAGAAAAAGAAGAAACGTACACAATTCAAGGACCGCTCTCTTTCCTATCAGTAGATCGTATTTTCTCTACTTTACAAGATGTGAAGTCACCGGTTGTTTTACGTATGAAAGATGTGCGTTATATGGATGTATCAGGAGCTATGGCATTATTAAATTTTGTTGAGCAATCAAATAAAGTAGGAGCAAGTGTAAAGCTTGAGCAAGTACATCCGAGTATTGAAAAAACAATCGCAGTAATGGCAAGCAATGAACAGAAAGAGCAATTGAAAATCTTAAGTGTTTAGATGGTAATTAGAATATCTCACAATCTTACATAAATTATAATGTAGAGTTGTGGGATATTTTTATAATGTTTTTAGTAACATGTATCGCAGTGATAGAGAGGAAGGGCTCTTTTTGCGTAACAGAAACGGTTATAATGTGTACATATATAATGGAAGGAATTAGAAAAAATATTGTGAAGAGACAGGCTTAAATGGGTTCTCTTTTCTATTTTGAAAAAAAAACCAAGTATTCAACCTATAATAAATTTGTTATGATAACCAATGGGATAAAGTGAATTCCTATCGTTTAAAACAATATGTTTGAGAGTATATGTATAAAAGAAAAGAGAAAAAATATGAATAAAACATTTGTAAAAGGAGCAGCAATTTTAACCATTACAACTTTTTTGTCGAAATTGCTGGGTAGTTTTTTTCAAATTCCATTACAAAATATTGCAGGAGATGAAGTGCTCGGTATTTTCCGCCTTGTTTTTCCTGTATATATGATTGCTCTTACATTATCGGTAGCCGGAGTTCCACTTGCAATTTCGAAACTAATTGCAGAGTTGAACGAAAAAAATAGGCAAAAGGAAATTGCGAAATTATTTAAATCAGCGTCAATTATTGGGATAGCATTTGGCGTTTTCGGCTGTTTAGTCATTGTATTATTTTCTATTGAAATTGCAAATATGCTTGGTGGACAAGAAACTAGAATGCCGTTGCTTATTACTTCATTAGCGTTACTCATTGCGCCATACATGGCGGTGTATAGAGGGTATTTTCAAGGTTTCGGTGATATGAAACCAACAGGGGTATCACAGGTCATTGAGCAATTTGTACGTGTGTTTTTTATGTTAATAATTGCTTACATACTAGTATCATGGGATAAGAGTAATACTGTTATTACTAGTGGTGCGATGGTTGGCTCTTTTCTTGGAGTCATTAGTTCGCTTATATATTTGCGTATAAAATATAATAGAAGTCCATACTACAATAAAAGCAATTCCTATTCGCTCCGAGATTTAAGAGAAAACGGCAAAAAGATATTACGGGTATCGATCCCAATCGCTATTGGAGCTTTATCAATGCCACTTTTAAATTTAGTAGACTCGCTTACAATACCGCATGTATTACAAGGATCATCAACAGAAATTCAAGAACAATTTGGAATATACAGTCGCGGTTTTGCATTCACGCAAATAATTGTTATTTTTGCAAGTGCAATTGTATTTCCGTTAATACCACTCTTAACTTCCGCATTGGCCAAAAGAGATATAAATTTGGCGAAAATAACAATTCAAAATACCAATCGACTAGCGCATGTTTTGACAGCACCGTTAACAATATGGTTGATGGCATTAACAGTACCGTTAAATGTCGGATTGTTCACAGATGTAAAAGGCAGTAGTATGTTAACAGTTATGATTGGCAGTTCGTATTTTACTGCGGTTATGGTATTATCAATAGGTGTTTTACAGGGCATTAACCGTTCTGCACAAGCTGCATGGATTGTTATTGGTGCGAGTTGTGTGAAAGTCGTGTTAAACATAATGTTCGTGCAGAAGTTTGGCATAGATGGAGCGGCGTATAGTACATTCATTACTTACGTATTGGTTTGTATTGTAAATCATTTGTATATTCGAAGCTATATTGCCTATTCTATTCATTTAAAAAGTTTTTTTGGTGTGCTAGCAATAGCATGTATTTTGGGACTAGGATTGTATGAACTATGTAATGTGATAAATATTACATCTTCAAGAATTATGACGTTATTATTCAGTGGTATAGCATTAAGTATTACAACCATTTTGTATGGTGTATGTGCTTTGAAATTAAAATGGATATCAATAAACAAAATACCATTTTTGAAAAGATAAATATAGAAATTTAATTTTTTATTATAATTTATATGAACTGATAAAGAGGAAACTATGTAGGGTATCAAGTGTTTAGGTAAGGAATGGGTACTAGTTTATGTTAGATGAAATAAACGGTTACCTAGTTTTGGAGGAGATTTAGGGTGCGTTTAGTCTTATCAGGATATTATGGTTTTTATAATGTTGGAGACGAGGCGATTCTACAATCAATTATTGAATCGTTAAGTAAAGAGAACCCGGATATAGAACTAGTAGTACTATCAAATGATTCTAAATATACAAAGGAAATGTATGGTGTAGAATCGGTAGATCGCTGGGATATAAAAGCTGTTTATCATGCAATCAAAAACAGTGATGGAGTTATTAGCGGTGGCGGGAGCCTTCTTCAAGATCAGACAAGTACGAAGAGTATTCTATATTATACGGGTATTATGGGACTCGCTCGATTATTAAAAAAGCCGTATTATATTTATTCACAAGGAATAGGTCCAATTACAAAAGGATATAATCGTCTATTAGTAAAATGGAACTTGTCAAAAGCTTCCTATGTATCAGTTCGAGATGAGGATTCGTTTTTATATTTAAAAGAACTTGGCATAAAAAACGATATTGAAATTGTTCCAGACCCTGTTTTAACATGGAAACGGACAAAACAATCGGATTGGTTGCAAAAGCATTCGATACATGGAAAAGTAATTGCGGTTAGTGTGCGTTATTGGAATGCAAAAGAAGATTATATAAAAAAATTAGCTGCGGCATTAAAAAAATTAAAGCAAGAAGGATACCAAATTCTATTTGTTCCAATGCATGAGCCATTTGATCAAAAAGCTTCGCGTGAAGTAGTAGACTTAATGGGAGAAGAGACGTATATGCTTCCATATAAAATGGATATCGACGAGAAAATATTCATTTTATCACAATGTTCATTACTAATTGGTATGCGTCTTCATGCACTAGTTTTTTCTGCTGTAGCCAAAACTCCAATGGTCGGGATTTCATACGATCCAAAAATTGATTCGTTTTTAAGTCAAGTGAATCAGCCAGTTATAGGAAGTGTGGATGGCGAATGGAGTGCTGAATATTTATATGAAATTGCGAAAAAGCAATTAATGCAACAAGGAACTGTGCAGCAAGAGTTACAATTGACAATAGATGAGCTTCGGTTGCAAGGCAAACAGGCAACAAAGAAACTCATTGATCATATGGAAAAAGGCACTTTATTAAAAAAGTAAAGTGTCTTTTGTTTTGTTTTGAATGTAATGAAAATTCAAATTAAAAAACGTTTTATTTTAATTCCTATTTATTATGCTAAAATGATTGTGATTATTATATAATCAAATTTGTGATAATAAATTCGTAGATTACGAGGAGGATAACCTTGAAGACTTTTTCAAAAGGTATAACAGCAGTGGCATTAACGGGATCATTACTTTTAACTCCTATTTCAAGTTATGCGGCAAATGATGATATTACAGGACATATGTTTGAGACGAATATGCGCTCACTTATTACTAAAGGAGTTTTAATGGGGTATGGAGACAATGTATATGCGCCTGATAAATTAGTAACAAGAGCAGAGTTTGCTACATTCATAGCGAGGGCTTTAAATTTACCGAAAGCTGATTCGAATTTCGAGGATGTGCCGAAGACTTACGGTTTATATGATGGTGTAAGTAGAGCATATGGAGCGAAAATTATTAATGGTCGTACGAACGAGACGTTCTCACCAAATGATGTGATTACACGTGAAGAAATGTCGATCATGGTAAAGCGAGCGTTAGACTATAAAAATATTAAAGTAGCTGTAAGTCCGCTTACCTTTACTGATAAAGATAGTATTAACTATAAAGAGCATGTGCAAGTTATGGTGGCTACTCAAATTATTAAAGGGTATCCAGAAGATAATACATTTAGACCACATTTATCAGCTACAAGAGGGATGGCTTCAGCTATGTTGGATCGCATGCTTCAGACGATTGAAAAAAACGGAAATACCAATCCTGTAGAAACTAAGAAATATGTTGTGACAAATGTAAGAGAAAACGGAACAGAGCAAGAAGTAGAGCGCTATAATACGTATAAAGAAGCGGTTACGGCTGCTCAAAATAAAGGTATGAATGCGGTAAAATATGAGAACGAATTTTTATGGATTAAAGATGGTTTTGCAAGTGCGAAAAGAATAACTGGGCAAAACATCATTAATATTTATGATGAGAATTTAGCAACAGTATATACGTATATTCAGTATGGAACAGAATTGAAAGTGTTAGAAGTTGGCGAAGATCGTGTGAAAGTTCAACTTTCTGGTTTGACAGGTTATGTGAAGAAGAATGAAATCACTTTAATTCCTACAAATGAAATGAAACAGTCGTCTTATTATGTGAAATCAGATGGATATTTATACCATAAATATTATACATATAATACAAGTTCACCTGGATATACAGAATTTAGATATGGTGTGGCACCTTCTTTCATGAAGCAAGGACAGCAAATGTATAGTGTAGATGGAAAGATATTCGGAGATGAAACTTTCTATCAATATTTCAATTATTTATCATTACGTTCGAAAACAGATTATACAGCTGAACAACTAGATAGTTATGTGAAATCGATTAAGCCAGACTCTCCATTAATTGGTTTAGGAAAGAAATTTAAAGAAGTAGAAAGCAAGTATAATGTAAATGCATTATTCTTATATTCATTAGCAATTCATGAAAGTTATTATGGAACAAGCGCTCTTGCAAAAGACAAAAATAATTTATTTGGTTTAAAAGCAACAGACGATAGCCCATATGGTAACGGGGAAGCATTTAATTCAAAAGAAGATTGTATTGAACATGCAGCAAAATTATACATGAATGAAGGATATTTAAATCCAGGACATTGGCGTTATACAGCAACATATACAGGTGATAAAGCTGCTGGTTTAAATGCGAAATATGCATCTGATGCGAACTGGGGTAAAAAAGTAGCGGGGCATATGAACCGTTTTGATTCTTATTTAGGTAAAAAAGAATACAACAAGTACAAACTTGCACGTGTGATGAATAACGTGGAAGTGAAAAAGAATCCTAGTATATCAAATGAGCGACTGTATCGTTTAAATACAAATGTAGTTGTCACAGTTACTGGTGAAGAAATAATAAATGGAAAAGCGTGGGTTAAAGTTATTTCAGATAATCCTACTGTAACAGAAGCGTATATTGCAAAAGAAAGCTTAGAGTACGTAAAACATTAATTAAATAAAAAAGAAGGTGCTACTAATATTTCGTAGCACCTTCTTTTTATTCAATTTCAAAATCAACAATGATATAAGCGAGTATAACAACGAAGAAAATGCTAACGGCTGGCGCTGTTAATACGTGGCCAGACATAAAGCCAATGCCAAGTGATAGAATGAGTGTGCTCGCTAATAGCATATACTTTACGGTCATGATTTTCTTAAAGTTTGTGATCATGCGGATGAATAATGTAATACCAAAGTATAAAAGTGGTATTAAGTAAATAAGGAAACCGACAATTCCAAATGCGAAAAATAGGTCATGGAAGTCCATTTCAATTAATTTAATTTTATCTGTGTAGTTACCAGCGTAACCCATTCCGAATAGTTTTTGTGAAAGCGGTGCGTCTTTATAGTACTGTTTGTATGTTTTTAAGAATTTGTCGCGATCGCTGTAAATTAAACTTTTTACTTCAGAATCTGTAAGTTCACCTTTTGCATGTTTTTTTGCATCTTCTGGATCTTCTTTAATTACTTTTCCTTCTTTTCGATCTTTCTCTTCTTGTACTGATTTTTTGTATTCGTATATTTGCATGTGAATGCCCATATTTTTTGCGATAGGAGTATGCGGTGTAAGAGCAATTAAACCTCCTAGTATAACTGCGGCAACAACGGTATTTACAATATGTGTGAATCCTTTTCCTTCTTTTTTACGATTTATCATATATTCAATGAATGAGAAGAAAAGTGCTACGCCTAATGTAATAACAATTGCGCCATATCCGACTTTCGTTCCGACCATAATACTTGCATACATCGCAAGTATTGTTGGAATCCAGTAATATATTTTCGAGAAAGAAGTTGTTTTATGAATCGAATATAAGACAATGATTGGGAACATAATGGCGAAAAGAGAACTTAAATCATTTCCAGCGAAGAACCAACCTCTTGAACCGATTTTTGAATGAGGATAGCTTGGGAAATCCGTTCCAGTTTGCATTGCGACAATCATTGTGATGCTTAAAATTAAAGTTGCATATAAGAAATATGTAATGATTTTATGAAATACATACTCTTTATTTTTTAGCTCTTTAAAGGCGATAATATATCCAAACAGTAGCACAATTGGATATGTGCTCTTTAAAATGAATTTAACTTCTTCTCCAAATGAAACTGGAGATTTAACCATCATATTATTTACAAGACCGATTGCGAGTGCGATTCCGAGTAAACATAAATAGAGGATGTACTTTTTCGCATCTTGTTGTTTGTGATGAAGAAGTAGGTATCCTAATGCAAGAAGCATAAAGGCGAAACGGACTACAACTCCAACTGTTGCGCTCATGTGTAATATATAGATTGAAAAAGATGTTAATAAATCTAAAATTGGTTGAAACACAATGAATAGCAATAGGAAATGTGGGAAGTAGTTATCCGTTTGTTTCAACTTATTAACCATATGTTCCTCCAGTTCTTCATTCCTTTATTACAACACCCAAAAGATGGGTATAAAGCCTTTTTTATATAGTAAGGCGAATGAATTTCAATATTTGTTTTTTTATCAAACTTAAGAATACACCATTTCATTGTAATGGTAAATAGATGAAAAGCATGGATAAACCGACTTTAATTTCTATATTTTTCAACGGAATTGTATGTTTTATACGGTATATGTACAAATTGTGAGATTATTAGACAGAAAATTGAGAAAAAAGAAGGATTTTTCAATGGTTCTCTATAATTATATAAGTATAATCTTTATGGAGAAAAGAGGGGTATATATAATGGAAATAACAAGTAAAACAGAATCTGTCGTTGTGAAATATGAAGGCCACGTTGCAACGGTTATGGTCAATCGCCCAGAGGTGTTAAATGCGTTAGATGAGCCGACCTTAAAAGAGTTATTACAAAAGTTGAAAGAAGTAGCGGAAAGTTCTGCGCATATCGTTGTGTTATGCGGGAACGGCCGTGGTTTTTCTGCGGGTGGGGATATTAAATCGATGCTTTCAAGTAATGATGAAAGTAAGTTTGATGGTATTATGAATACTATTTCTGAAGTTGTCGTGACGTTATATACGATGCCAAAGCTTGTTATTAGTGCAATTCATGGACCAACTGCAGGTCTTGGATTAAGTATTGCGTTAACAGCTGATTATGTAATGGCGGATATATCATCTGTTATTGCGATGAACTTTATTGGAATCGCTTTAATTCCAGATGGAGGCGGTCATTTCTTCCTTCAAAAGCGCGTCGGTGAAAATATGACGAAGCAAATTATTTGGGAAGGTAAGAAATTATCAGCGACAGAAGCGCTTGATATCGGCTTAATTGATGAAGTAATCGGCGAAGATTTCCAAACGGCTGTGAAGCAGAAGATTAATGAATGGTCACAAAAACCGATTAAAGCAATGATTCAAACGAAGCAAATTTTATGTGAAGTAAATCGCTCTAATTTAGAGCAAACATTGCAATTAGAAAAGCGTGGTCAATATGCAATGAGACAAACAGCGGATCATAAAGAAGGTATTGCTGCGTTTTTAGAGAAACGTTTACCAGCATTTAAAGGGGAATAAAGTTTGTCCATTCCTCACTGATTATTAGCTCGTTAATTCGGGATAAAGGGGAGAAAGTGCTAACACATTTTAGTATAATTGTGTTAGCACTTTTTTTTAGGAGTAATACATGAAGAGAATGATTGGTGTTATCACTATTATTTTGCTTACATATTCTGCTTTGCATAGTACACCATCTTTGGCAGTTCGGACTGCGTTATTTTTTGAGGGACATCCAAGTGTTGCATTTTCTGACGGGGTGACGAAAGAAAAAGATGTGAAAAAAGAAGCGATTCCAGATGAGTATCAAACTCTATATGGTAAGGACGAAGACTTAGAGCACTATTTCTTTCCACATGTAAGAGCACATGGATCAGGAATTGATATGTTAAGTGCGTGCGTGAAGAAAAAATGGTTTTTCTATAAAGCAGAGCTCGGATGTTATTAAATATAGGAGGATGAATGATGTCAGCATATAACAAGTTAGTAAGAGATCGTGTTCCAGAGAAAATTTTAATGTCTGGAAAAACGTATACAGCACAAAAATTAACAGGTCAAGCATACATACAAGCTTTAGCGAAAATTGGAACAGAAGAAATTCGTGAATTTGCTTCTATGAAAGAACGCGAACATGCGCTAGATTCTCTTGCGGATGCGCTAGAAGTTATCATTTCATTAGCACGTGCAGAAGGTGCATCGATTGAAGATGTGGAACGCCTTCGTAAGCAAAAAGAGATAGAACGCGGTGGATTTGAAAGAGGGATTTATTTATTAGATGTTTCAGAAGAATAGTTTTATAGGAAAAGCATAGCGTTACTGAGTAACGCTATGCTTTCTTGTTGCAATGAAGCTAATAATGAAGAAGATAGCTGTTAATATCCAGCCGATTGTAATAGAAGTTGTAGTATGAATGGCATAAGAGATTTGTAAACAAAATAATGATGCTAAAAACCAAATGAGTGCAATGTGTATATATTTTTTTGATATATTCATATTTCAGGACTCCTTTTGTATACTAAAAAGAATTTTACTACAATTTAGAAAATTAAGCTATATAAGTAGAGGTTTTCTGGCGAATTTTGTATACTGAATAGTAGAGAAAATGAGGAGGAAACGACAATGGCACATCATACGAAAGAAACGATGGAACTGATTAAGGAGCTTGTCTCTATTCCGAGTCCATCTGGAAATACAGCAAAAATTATTAATTTCATTGAAAACTATGTCAGTGAGTGGAACGTAGAAACGAAACGTAATAATAAGGGAGCTCTTATTTTAACGGTAAAAGGGAAGAATGATGCGCAGCACCGCTTATTAACGGCACACGTTGATACGTTAGGTGCGATGGTGAAAGAAATTAAGCCTGATGGTCGCCTGAGTCTTTCTATGATTGGTGGATTTCGCTGGAACTCTGTAGAAGGGGAATATTGCGAAATTGAAACATCAAGTGGCAAGACGTATACAGGAACGATTTTAATGCATCAAACATCTGTACATGTATATAAAGATGCAGGTGAAGCAAAACGCGATGAGAAAAATATTGAAGTTCGTATTGATGAGCGCGTATTTTCAGCTGATGAAGTACGCGAATTAGGAATTGAAGTAGGAGACTTCGTTTCATTTGATCCGCGCGTTCAAATTACAGAGAGTGGATACATAAAATCACGTCATTTAGATGACAAAGTAAGTGTTGCGATTTTATTAAAATTAATTAAAAGATTACAAGATGAAAACGTAACATTACCATATACAACGCATTTCTTAATTTCTAATAATGAAGAGATTGGATACGGTGGTAATTCTAATATTCCAGAAGAAACTGTTGAATACTTAGCAGTTGATATGGGAGCGTTAGGTGATGGACAAACATCTGATGAATATACAGTATCTATTTGTGCAAAAGACTCTAGCGGCCCGTATCATTACGCACTGCGTAAACATTTAGTAGAGCTTGCGAAAACGAATCATATTGAATATAAAGTAGATATCTATCCATATTATGGATCGGATGCATCAGCTGCGATTCGCGCTGGATTTGATGTGAAACATGCATTAATTGGAGCAGGTATTGATTCTTCTCATGCATTTGAGCGTACGCATGAAAGTTCGATTGCGCATACAGAAGCATTAGTGTATGCATATGTAATGTCTAATTTAATTGAAGAATAATTTCATAGATAATAGAGAGCTGATTAAAGATATTATTTTTAATCAGCTTTTTATTTGGCAAAGCGATTAGGAGACATGTCCTAATCGCTTTTTTATCCCGCTATTTGCCGGGCAGTAAGACTCCTACCTCAAAATTCAGCGAAAGCAAAAAAGTTAGATGGGGGCGGGCTGCCCGTAAAAGCCCGATTGGTGAGGGCTGATTAAAGTTTTTTATATACATTCATTATAAGTTATATATATGCGATTTTTGTTATACGGCCGGAAACGTATTTACTATAGATATATAATGTTATACACTATGAAAGGAATTAATTAATAGTTAATATTTTTTAGTTAGCTTGATTAAAAAAATGAATGAATATGAAGTTTTGAGAGGAGATTTATTTTTCATGAAGTACAAAGCAATAGCCGCAGGTTTATTAGCAGCAAATTTACTAGCACATCCAATTAGTAGTTTAGCAGAAACGAAGAAATTTCCTGATGTTTCAGATAGTGCGTGGTCGAAAGACGCAATTTATTATTTAGTAGAGAGAAATGTAATTAACGGTATGCCAGATGGTAACTTTATGCCATACGGAAATTTAACACGCGCTCAGGCAGCAAAGATTATCGCAACAGCAATTGGTGCTAAAGTAGATCCAAATGCAAAGCCGTCTTATAATGATGCAAAAAATAGTTGGGCAGCTTCATTTATTGCAGCCATGGAAAAAGAGAATATTATTAAAGGGCGAGAACCAGGAGTATTTGATCCTGAAGGAAAAGTAACTCGTGCTGAAATGGCAGCTATGCTTGTAAGAGCATATAATCTGAAAAGCAAAGTAACAGGACCAGTTCCTACAAAATTCGCTGATTTAGAGAATCATTGGGGTAAAGAAGAAGTTAATATTTTAGTAGAATTAAAACTTTCTTTAGGTACAGAGAATGGCTGGAAACCGAATGATTCTATTACGCGTGAACAAGCAGCTCAGCTTACTGCGCAAACAGATAAATTTAGCAAGAATAGTGATCGTCCAGTAGAAACAAAGAAAATGTACATAGATAGAAAATTCATTACATATCACGCACCATCATTAAGTTCTGGGATTAGTGCGAATCAGCATAATCCACAAACGGTAGAAATTAAAGAAGAACGAGATGGATGGATCAAAATTGCAACAAGTAACGGTGATAAATGGACACCTTTAGTAGAGAAAACAGAAGTTATTAATGAAGGATTCACTACTTATGCAGAAGCTTCTTCTTCGTCAAAAGTAATGGGAACACATAACGCACAGCAAGTAACTGTTATTGAAGAGAACGGCAGCTGGATTCGTATCCGCATGGGCGCTGGTTTCCAATGGGTTAATAAAAATCAATTAAATCCAGTGAAGCAAGGTAATTTCTTAGAAGGCAAAGCGATTATCATTGATCCAGGTCATGGTGGAGTTGATCCAGGGCATTCTGGTGTGAAAATGGATGAAAGTGCTATTGTATTAGATACATCTTTACGTGTACAAAAACTATTTGAACAAAAGACACCATTTACTGTTTTATTAACACGTAATGATGATACGCGTCCGGGAAATACCCCTGGTGAATCTTTGAAAAAACGTGTAGAATTTGCACAAGAAAATAAAGGTGATATTTTCGTAAGTATTCATGCAAACGGGTTTAATGAACAAGTAGAAGGAACAGAAACGTTCTACTACAGATCGGCAACAAATCCAAACTCAGAAGAAAGCCGTGTACTAGCAGAAAAAGTACAAAAACGTTTAGTACAAGCACTTCAATCAAATGATAGAGGTGTAAAGACAGAAAACTTCTATGTAGTGAAATACAATACAATGCCTGCTATTTTAGCTGAACTAGGTTTCATCGATGCTAAAGGTGAAGGTGAAAAACTAGCTACTGAAGAATGGAGACAACGTGCAGCGGAAGCGATTTATCAAGGCATTTTAGATTACTATGAAGAAATGGGTAACAACGTGTCTTCTTTCCGTTAATAAATAATAAGAGATTGCCATTGGCAGTCTCTTTTATTTATTAACGTTTCTCTTTATTTCCGGCATATGATATCATTTAATTTTATATACAAAAGTATTTGAGTAATTGTAATTAGAACAATTTTAAACGATAGAGGATGATAATAGATTGAATAATCATAGTAAAACACCTGCCTGTATATATACGTATGCATTTCGTGAGGAGGAGCGTGCTTTATGTTACTTGGAAATGCGCTCGTTCTTTGGAATGGAGTCCCACGTTAATATTTTAAAAAGTGATGTCAAAATTGACCCGAGTAGAAGTGCGTTTATGAAAGAGCGAATTGAAGTTATGTATGAAGGAGACGACTTAGAAAGCATTTTAAAACAAGTGGAACAAATTGATTTGGCGGGAGCGACATTTAAAGTTATCTTCGTTAAAATCAATGACCTCGTTGGGGAGAATAAAATTGAATATGGAGAAAGACGTCTTATTGAACGAGACCTTGGCATGCATATTGAAGGAGAAGCGGATGTTCGTAATCCAGAGCGTGTATTCGGGATTGTTCCTCTTGGAGGACGCTGGTACTTCGGGCACTATGTAGAAAGCGAACCAGTTTGGTATCATCACATAAAAAAACCGCATAGTTATTCGACATCTCTTAGCACACGTGTTGCGAGATCAGTTGCAAATATCGCTGTACCAAATCCAGAGGGAGTAAGAGCAATTGACCCGTGCTGCGGTATTGGAACAGTAGTAGTAGAAGCACTTTCTATGGGGATTAACATCGTTGGTAGAGATATAAATCCACTTGTAGTTCTTGGAACGAGAAAAAACATCGCACATTTCGGATTTGAAGGAACAGTAACAAAAGGTCCAATTGAGGAAATTACTGAGAACTATGACGTTGCCATTATCGATATGCCGTACGATTTATTTACGCATGCCACACCAGAAGACCAGCTCTCCATTCTTTCAAGTGCGCGCCGCATCGCTAAAAAGGTAGTCGTTGTAACGATGGAGACAATGGACGACATGATCCATGAAGCAGGATTTGAAATTACAGATCGCTGTATTACAAGAAAAGGGTCATTTACTAGACAAATTCTTGTTTGTGAATAGAAAAAGGTCACCCGTTTGGGTGACCTTTTTCTATTGTAGTTTGATGTGTGATTGGTTGGTGGTGTAGATAGATGAATTAGCGGAATTTGTCGGTAAGTCGATATTCCATGGCGAATCGCCGATATCGTTACATTAGAATGTTACTGTTCTTTTAATTTTTCTTGTTGTGCGATTAATAAATTGCGTAATATGTGTCCGCGGTAACTTTCTAGTTTTCTTCCTTCATGATAGCGCACACCTAATTTTTTTAGTTCAGCTACGTACCAGCCCTTTGTTCCGTAATACATGGGATCACTTCCTTTTTGCTTTTGAACAGTATATGTTGGGGGACGAAATAACTTTACATTGAAAATAATAAGACTGGTTGTATCAAGGGGGCCCCCATAACATAGCCTCTGGACAGTGTATAAAAAAATAGACAGTAGTGTATGTTTTTCTAAACAATGCATACAAATTTATACCCTATGCGTTGGCATGATATTTGCAATGAAAAGAGTATCAACGTATAGGGGAGAGATCGAAATGAAGGTTAGTAAAATATATACAACGATTGATGCACACGTAGCTGGGGAACCACTTCGAATTATTACGGGCGGCGTGCCAGAAATAAAAGGGGAAACGCAGCTGGAAAGACGCGCGTACTGTATGGAACATTTGGACCATCTTCGTGAAGTTCTGATGTATGAACCGAGAGGGCATCACGGAATGTACGGTTGTATCATTACACCGCCAGCAAGTGCTCACGCTGATTTTGGCGTATTATTTATGCACAATGAAGGCTGGAGTACGATGTGTGGTCACGGTATTATCGCTGTTATTACAGTCGGAATTGAAACAGGCATGTTTGAAGTAAAGGGGGAAAAACAAAAGTTCATTATTGATAGCCCGGCTGGGGAAGTCATTGCGTATGCAACATATAACGGGAGTGAAGTAGAATCTGTATCATTTGAAAATGTTCCTTCATTTGTATACAAAAAAGACGTTCCTATTAAAATAGATAACTATGAATTTCAAGTAGATATCGCGTTTGGCGGAGCTTTTTATGCGGTAGTAGACTGTAAAGAATTTGGTTTGAAAGTTGATTTTAAAGACTTGCCCGCTATTCAAGCGTGGGGCGGTAAAATTAAGCACTACATCGAGAGCAAAATGGAAGTGAAGCATCCACTTGAAGAAGGATTAAAAGGGATATACGGCGTTATTTTCTCAGATGAACCGAAAGGAGAAGACGCAACTTTACGAAATGTAACAATCTTTGCTGATGGGCAAGTAGATCGTTCTCCTTGCGGTACAGGAACTTCCGCAAGAATCGCAACTCTTTTTGGAAAAGATGCTTTACAAAAGGGAGAAATTTTCGTCCATGAATGCATTACTGACGGGAAATTCGAGGGGGAAGTATTGTCGGTAACCGCAGTAGATACATATGAAGCTGTCGTTCCAAAAGTAACGGGGAATGCCTTTATTACAGGATTTCATCAGTTCGTTGTAGACCCGAGAGATGATTTGAATCGAGGATTTTTGTTAGGATAAGAGGAGGGGGTGGAAAGATATGCTAGTCATAAGCGCGAACGAACAAAGAAACTTAGTAAATATGAATGAAGTTATTGAATACGCGGCGCTTGCTTTAAAAGAATTTTCCGCAGAAAGAACGATTACACCAATAAGAGGCTCATTACCATTTGCGAACGAGCAAAATACGGCATTAATTATGCCTTCAGTAGCGGAAGGACTTGAGGCACTTGGAGTAAAAATAGTAACGGTAGTCCCGCAAAATAAACAGATAGGAAAGAAAACGATCAATGGGATTGTGATGCTATCAGACTTTCAAACGGGAGAACCGCTCGCACTTCTAGAAGGATCGTACTTAACGATGATCCGAACGGGCGCCTTATCAGGAGTAGCGACAAAATATTTAGCTCGTCATAACGCAAAAACCTTATGCATTATCGGCACGGGTGAACAAGCGAAAGGAATTGCCGAAGCAATATTTGCGGTTAGAGATATCGAAAAAGTCATCTTATACAATCGCACAGAAGAAAAAGCGTATGCATTTGCACAACATATACAAGAGAAATTTGGTAAACCTGCTTACGTTTACAAGGATCCAAATGAAGCAATACGTGAAGCAGACATCATCGTCACAACTACGAACGCAACCACACCAGTCTTCTCAGAAATCTTGCAAAAAGGCGTCCACGTAAACGCCGTCGGCTCATTCAGACCGAGCATGCAAGAACTACCCTCACACGCCATCACAAGCGCAAACAAAGTAGTAGTCGAATCAAAAGAAGCAGCACTAGACGAAACAGGAGACCTTCAAGTTCCGATAAAAGAAGGTCTATTCAAAGTAAACGCCATTCACGCTGAACTTGGTCAAATTATAAGTGGAGAAAAAGCTGGACGCGAAAATGATGAAGAGATTACTGTTTTTAAATCGGTTGGTTTGGCAGTAGTAGATATTATTGTTGCAAAGTATTTGTATGAGAAAGCGGTGGAGCAAGGAGTAGGGAATAAGATTGAGTTTTGAGACTGCCTTTTGGTGGTCTTTTTTTCAATTCATCAAATGTCATGATAACCTCCTAAATGTGTTTTTTGTCTTTAATCCCATTCTACATTTTCGATCATATATAACAATCATTTCAGAGTTTTTTTTGGAAGCTACTAGTTTTTTAACTCATTTTATGAGGTAACCTATGCGTGGTCTTTTTATTTTATCTTCCGCATAAATATATTTTATCGCAAGAATGCATTAATAGATTACAAACTTTCTACCTTTGCGAAAAAGTTTGACAATACATACGGGTAGTGGTAATTTAAAACCTATAAGAAAACTCGGTATTAATTCCGAGTTTTCTTATAGGTGTAAATAGTCGAGAGGGGTCGAAATATGAAGAAGAAGTTGTTTGTATTACCATTTGTCCTACTATTATTTATCGCATTAGCTGCTTGTTCAGGGGAAAAAGATTCGAAGCAAGCAGGAACTAGTAAATCAGGGACTCCGAAAGACGGAGGGGCGTTAACGATTGGTGTTAGCGATAATCCAGATACGATGAATCCGCTTTATGCGAATGATCGTGTGTCATTAACTGTGCAGCAGGCTTTATATGCGCCGCTATATCATATGGAAAATGGTAAGAAAAAGTTTGTTCTTGCTGAGAGCTTTATGCCTTCAGAAGATCAATTAACTTGGACACTGAAGTTAAAAGATAATTTGAAATGGCATGATGGTAAGAAAATTACATCAGACGATATAGCATTTACATTCCAATCTATTTTGGATGAAAAGCAAAATAGCTCAAGTCGTGAAAACTTTATTTTTAAAGGAAAGCCGCTTGAGGTGAAAAAGGTAGATGAGTTAACAACTCAATTCGTTTTACCACAAGTAAGCGCATCTTTTGAAGGTGTGATGAATGATTTCTTCCCAATTCCGAAACATGTATTTGAAGGGGAAGCAGATTTAGCGAAGAGTAAGAAAAACTTACAGCCTGTAGGTTCAGGACCGTTTAAGTTTAAAGAGTATAAATCAGATGAGTACGTTGCATTAGATCGATTTGATGATTATGTAGGTGGGAAAGCTAAATTAGACTCTATCGTATACCGCGTTGTAAAAGACCGTAATACAGCAAATGTTTCACTGCAAAATGGTCAAATCAACATGAAGATGATTGAGCCGCAAGACTTTAAGAAATTGGATAGCACTGGGAACTTCTCAATGGTGACATTCCCTGAAGGTAGATTATTCTACTTATCTTATAACATGAATACAGATTTGATGAAGAAAAAAGAAGTGCGCCAAGCAATTGCGCATGCGTTAGATAAAAAAGAAATGATTAACTCAGCATTCGTTTCAGGTGAATTTGCAGAACCAGCAAATTCAATCTTAACGCCAGACGCTATGTATTATGCGAAAGATATTAAAGACTATAAGTATGATAAAAAAGAAGCGAAAGATTTATTAGCAAAAGCTGGCGTGAAAGATAACGAAAAAGTACGTGTGATGTATGTAACGAATAATAAAATCATGGAAAGCTTAGCGCTTTATACACAACAAAAATTAAAAGAAGTTGGCTTAGAAGTTGAACTAAATGCATTAGATGCTAGTGCAGCAAGTGAAAAAGGCTTAGATAAAGAAAATAAAGAATATGACATTACATTTGGTGGTTACATAATGGGACCTGAGCCAGATTCATATAAGAGCTTATTCTTAAGTAATGCTGAATACAATTATGCGCGATATAAAAACGCTGATTTCGATAAGTTATGGGAAGAAGCTGCAGTTGAAACAGATAAAACAAAACGCGCAGAGCTATACCATAGAATTCAAGAGACAGCGAGAGAAGACGTACCTTATCTACCAATCGCGTATCCGAAAGCAGTTATTGCAGTAGATAAAAAGTTTGATGGATTAAAAGAAGCAAAAGCAATTCCTGTCACAATGTTTGAAGATTTATCTAAGATTTATGAAGTGAAATAAGAAACAATAAAGAAGCTGGTGGAAATCAGCTTCTTTAGCTTGAGGGGGGAAGTTTGTGTATAAAGTAATTGCGAAGAGGCTTTTAAATGCAATTCCGCTTTTATTTGTTATTTCTATTATTTCTTTTCTATTAATAAAACTAGCACCGGGGGATCCGGTTCGAAACTTTGTAACGCCAAACATGAGTCCAATTGATGTGGAGCGTATTCGTAAAAGTTTAGGACTAGATCAACCAATTTACGTGCAGTATTTTTTATGGTTAAAAAATATTTTAACAGGAAACTTTGGTTACTCACTTCAAAATCATCGTCCTGTTTTGGAACTTATCACAGAAAGATTACCTGCAACAATTGGATTAATGGGATCATCTTTACTCGTCTCATTCGTAATCGCAATACCACTTGGACTATTTACAGGTGTGAAAAAGAATTCATTCTTTGACCGCATTGTAAACTTTATTTCATACGTTGGTATTTCTATGCCGGTTTTCTGGTTTGCACTACTATTAGTCTACTTATTCTCTTTAAAATTGAACCTACTTCCGAGTATGGGTATGCGCACCGTAGGTAAAGATTCTGTTTGGGATATTGTGCAACACGGCATTTTACCTTGTATGGTGCTAGCGTTCCAAAACGTATCTGTTTATATGAGATATATTCGTTCAAGTACGATTCAGCAATTAGAAGAAGAATATGTACAAATTCAATATGCGTACGGTGCTTCAAAGAAAACGGTTTTATTTAATCACGTACTTCGAAATGTATTAATACCAATCATTACAATTTTCGGCTTATCGATTCCAAGTTTAGTAGGCGGAGCGTTCATTACGGAAACAGTATTCTCATGGCCGGGTCTTGGTTCACTTGGGGTAAATGCTATTTTTAGATTTGATTATCCGATTATCATGGCAATTACATTACTATCATCATTCATGTTAATTCTCGGTAACTTAATTGCTGATATTTTATATGGCGTAGTAGATCCGCGCATTCGAATGAGGGGGTGATTTGGAATGAATAATAGGAGATTTCAAACGATAAAACATAGCTTTACGAAAAATAAGTTTGTTGCAATGGGAGTTATTATACTTGCGGTTTTAACGGTCGCATCAATTTTCGCATTCGTGTCGCCGTACGATCCTAGCAAAATGTCGATTCCAGATCGCTTACAAGAACCGAGTATGAGTCATCCTTTCGGAACGGATGATTACGGAAGGGATTACTTAACGAGAGCGTTATATGGCGGACGAGTTTCACTTGCGGTCGGTTTCCTTGCGATGGTTGTTTCTATTACAATCGGTACTGCAGTTGGAACAATTAGCGGGTATTTTGGCGGAAAGTTAGACAACTTTTTAATGCGAGTTGTTGAAGTGCTTATGTCAATTCCATCATTCTTTTTAATGCTACTATTAAATGCGTATTTAAAACCAGGAATTACGACGTTAGTTCTTATTATCGGATTACTAACATGGATGGACACCGCGCGCATTGTAAGGGCAGAAACGTTATCTGTAAAAGAGCGTGAGTACGTTTTATACGCAAAAGTATCAGGACAAAAATCACTTATGATTATTGTAAGACATATCATTCCTAACATTTTATCAACCATTATTATCGCCGCGACATTAACAATTGCGACATCGATTTTAATGGAATCATCACTTAGTTTCCTAGGTTTAGGGATTAGAGAACCAGATTCTTCTTGGGGCAGTATGCTAAACAATGCGCAAGGATATATTGGTGAAGCTTGGTATTTAACACTCTTCCCAGGATTCCTTATCCTTTTAACGGTACTTAGTTTTAACGTAATTGGTGAAGCATTGAAGAAAGCTTTCGCACCAAAAGGAGCCGGACATGAAAACTAAAGTGTTAAGTGAAAGGAGTGAGAAGCGTGTCTGAAAAACTACTAGAAGTGAAAAATTTAAAGACTTCTTTTTTCATAGAAAGTGGCGAAGTTGAAGCGGTTCGCGGCGTTACATTTCGCTTACATAAAGGAGAAGTAGTTGGTATCGTTGGGGAATCTGGAAGCGGGAAGAGTGTAATGGCGAAGTCTGTTATGTCTCTCGTTACGTCACCAGGAAAAGTGAAAGAAGGGGAAATCCTTTTTCATAATGAAAACATACTTTCTAAATCTGAAAAAGAATTACGTTCTATTAGAGGAAATCAAATTTCACTTATCTCTCAAGACCCAATGTCAGCGCTAAATCCGGTCGTGAAAATTGGGAAACAAATGATGGAAGTAATTATACGTCATCAAAAAGTGAAAAAGAAAGAAGCAGAGCAGATCGCGATTAACTTGTTAAAGCAAGTCGGCCTTTCGTCACCAGAAGAAAGGGTAAAACAATATCCGCATGAACTAAGCGGTGGTATGAAGCAGCGGGTTATGATCGCAATGGCGATGTCTTGTAACCCTGACCTTCTTATTGCTGACGAACCGACGACTGCACTTGATGTAACGATACAGGCGCAAATACTAGATTTAATGAAAAACTTAAAGAACGAAACGAATATGGCGTTACTTCTTATTACGCATGACTTAGGAATTGTCGCGCAAAACTGTACGCGCGTCATCGTTATGTACGGCGGGCTTATTATGGAAGAAGGACCTGTACTTGATATTTTCCAATCGCCGAATCATCCATATACGAAAGGGTTATTAAACTCTTTGCCAAAAATCGCAAACGGCGTAAAAGAAAGACTTGCTCCCATTCAAGGTGTAACGCCAAACTTATTAAACCCACCACAAGGTTGCCCGTTCGCAGAGCGTTGCCCGCATGCGATGGACATTTGTGAAAAAGAACGTCCACCATATTTTGAAATCGGAAACGAAAGACGTTCCATGTGCTGGCTAAACGATAGGGCGGTAGGTGATTTTCATGCATGAAGAAAACTTAATTGAAGTTCGGAACTTAAAAAAGTATTTTCCTATTAAAAAAAGACTATTCGGCAGAAAAACAGAGCAATTAAAAGCAGTCGATGACTTAAGCTTCACCATTAAAAAAGGTGAAACATTCGGGTTAGTAGGAGAATCTGGCTGCGGAAAATCAACGACAGGAAGAAGCATCATTCGTTTACACGACGTCACTTCAGGTAACGTTTTATTCGACGGAAAAGATATCGCAAGTTTAAAGGAAAGTGAACTAAAAGAATATCGAAAAAGAATGCAAATCATTTTCCAAGATCCATACGCATCATTAAACCCGGCAATGAACGTATTCCAAATTATTAGTGAGCCAATGAACATTCATGGATCTTATGAAAAAGAAGAACAAAAAGAAATCATATTAGACCTGCTTAAAAAGGTAGGCTTAAAAGAAGAACATTTATATCGCTACCCGCACGAATTTAGCGGGGGCCAGCGCCAGCGCATTAGCATCGCGCGCGCACTATCTGTAAAACCAGACTTTATCCTATGTGACGAACCAATCTCAGCACTAGATGTCTCAGTCCAAGCGCAAGTCGTAAACATGCTGCAAGACATTCAAGAAGAAACAGGCGTCACATATTTATTCATCGCACATGACCTATCGATGGTAAGACACATATCAGACCGAATCGGAGTCATGTACTTAGGAAACATAGTAGAAATTGCCGATAGTGAAGACCTATACGCAAAACCGGCACATCCATACACACAAGCACTACTCTCATCCATGCCAGAACCAGATCCAACAAACACCGGCAAAGAACGGATCATCCTAGAGGGGGAAGTTCCAAGCCCGCTCAACTCACCGTCCGGCTGCAAATTTAGAACGCGCTGCAAATTCGCCACTGAAAAATGCGCACAGGAAGTACCGAAGATGGTTGAGATTGCGAAAGGGCATGAGGTGGCTTGTCATTTGTTTTAGAGGGAGAGCACTAGGGGGACCTGGTGCTTTTTTTCTTTGTAGGTGAACGTGATGTGGGATTGGTTGGTGGTTTTGGTGATAGTTTTCACGAAATTTGTCGGTAAATCGATATGTTGTGTCGAAACGTTGATATATTCGGAGTTACGATCGATATAATTGAATAATCGTTGATATATTTTTGTAAAGAGTGGGATTAGTTGTAGATTAATGTAGAAATTTAATGTTTTCGAAAAAAAAGAATTGACTTCTATATTAGTTGTAACTAAAATAGTTACATAAAGATGTAATCAATTTAGTTACAACTAATATCTACTAAAAATATGATTTATATATTTAATTAAGGATGGTGGTCCATACGTTGCCACCCGGTGTAGAAAGTTACTAACACATTCAAATCGATGCATATTCTAAGCTTTAGTATTTTCTGTTACGGGGCAATAAGGTGAAACGTTATCTTTTGTTAAAAACCTTGGTGGATCTTTCTTTGGAAATATTAGTTTTGGGGAAATATAGTAAGGTATCTAAAAAAGAATAAGGTATAAAAAGATGTACTTATATAAACCAAAAATTTAGTTGAGCTGGATAATAAAAAAAAGGTAGGAGATTTAAATGGAGACGAAACAAGATAATCTTATTTACGTATGGGATGCATATTGTGGATGGTGCTATGGTTTTTCAGAAAGTATTAAAGGATTTTACAAAAACCACACTGAAGTGCCATTAACGGTTTTATGTGGAGGGTTATTTTTAGATGATTTACCAATGAAAAACTTCTCATATATAGAAGAAGGAAATAAAAGAATTAATCAACTTACAGGTGCTGAATTTGGTCCTTCCTATCAAAAATTGGTGGAGGAAGGGACTTTTAAAATGAATTCGAAAGATGCTGCAATTGGTTTTTCAGCTTTACGCTCATTAGCGCCAGACCGTTTATTAGAATTCACTTCGGCTATGCAAAAAGCGTTTTATTATGAGGGCCAAAGTCTGAGTGATCCAGAAACATATCGCAAAATTGCAATCGAGCATGGTTTGGACCCTGAACAAGTATTAGAACGTTTAAACGCTCAAGAAACAATAATAGATGTCCAAAATGATTTCAATAAAGTTCGACAGCTTGGTGTTAATAGCTATCCTTCCTTACTTTTACAAAAGGATAATCAAATTATTCCTATTGGTGGTGGCGTAATGACGCCGGATAAAATTGAAGCGCGTTTTAAAAATTTATATTAAGAAAATTTAGGATATAGTAGCAAACATGTTATCTTAAGCCACCTGACATTTATCTCCGGAATATTCGCCAGTACTATTACACTTTCAGATAAATGGGAGTGGGAGATTTTATCCCGCTTTAACGGGCAGTAAGACCCCCACCTCAAAATTCAGTGGAAGCAAAGAAGTTAGGTGGGGGATCAACTGTCCGTAAAAGTCCGATTGGTGTGGGCTAATAATCAGTGGGGGATGAACAAAACCCCCACTGATTAAAGTTTCACTTTATCGGAACAAGATAAAAATATGATAATTAGTTCATAACTTTAACAAAAGGAGAATAACATACTATGTTTAAAACAATCGATACAAATCAAAAAGATGTGAAATTAACGGTGTTTAGTTCGGACGAAAAAAGCTTTATGGTCACAGCAACATTAGTTGAGAAAGCAGGACATGCATTTTTAATAAACTCAAAATTTACTCAATCTGATTCGAAAGAAATTGTGGAGTATCTGAAAAAAAATAACTTATCTTTAGATAAAATCTTTATTATTCATGGGGATCCAGACTACTACTTTGGATTAGAGAGCATTAAAGCCGTTTACCCAGAAGCTATAGCGTATGCAACAGAGTCTACTGTTGAACATATCGTTCATTCTGTCTTAGGGAAATTAAAAGTTTGGAAAGACGCCCTTGGAGAAAATGCACCAAGTAACGTGGTATTACCTCAAGTGTTTAAAGAAAAAGTGATTGATTTTCAGGGGTTAACATTTGAACTAGTAGGCTTAGATCATTACAGAACTAGCCTATTTAATAAAGAACTAAAAGTATTAATTGGTGGTATTGATGTCTTTAACGAAATACATGTATTCTTAGCGGATACTAGCTCAAAAGCGACTATGGAGGCGTGGATTGAGAACTTGAAAGTATTACAAGCGTTACATGCTGACATAATTGTACCTAGCCATGGATCAATTGAAAAATCCCTAAATAATCAAGCACTTACTGCGACAATGGATTATCTAAGAACTGCGGTTCAAGCTTCTGAGGAAAGTGGAACTTCAAAAGATTTTGTGGCAAAACTTGAAGCAGCATATCCAGGCTATGCAAATAAAGGTGTATTAGAATTAAGTGCAAAAGTTGTAACAAAAGAAATGCCTTGGGGTTAATGATATGAATAAATATCAAAAACTATTACATGAAACGTATGTGTTAACTGGCGAAGGGAAATTGGATACGTTCAAAACGTATTTAAGTGAAAATGTATCTTGGACAGAAGCTGCTGGGTTTCCATATGCAGGTACTTATATAGGTCCAGATGAAGTAGTGAAAAACGTACATGAACGTCTTGGCACAGAATGGGATGACTATAGCGCTAAAGATGAAATTTATGCTTTTAATAACAATACTGTTATCGTGTATGGAAAATATAGTGGGACATATAAAACTACAGGGAAATCGTTCATAGCAGATTTTTGTCACCTTTATAAGTTTGATGAGAACGATAAGGTTAAGAAGTTTATTCAAATTGTGGACAGTGCAACTGTTAATGAGGTATTAAGTTAGAGTTAATCGTTTCTAATATGCCTTGTATAGGGGGAGGTTAGGATAAATGAAATTCCTAACATTACCCCTGACATTACATTTTTGGGAAGGTTTCTCCTTCTTCAAACTTTTTATAGAAGAAAACTTATTTAAGTAGAAGAGGTAGGTATATATGAAATTAGAGAAAAGTTTAATCATAACAATTATTTCTGTATTTATTTTAGGAGTAGTTTCGACTTTGGTATATCAAGCTTCCACCGGTAATAACAAAGGAAACTCAATAAAGAGCGAGAATGTTGCTTCTGTATCAAAAGAAGTGAAAGAAAATGAAAAGAATAAAAAGATGGTAGTTGATTTCTATAATGAAGTTTTTAACAAACATAATATCGATATTATCCCTAAATATGTTAGCGAAGATTATAAGCAACATAATCCTTTTGTTGCTGATGGACGAAAAGCCTTCATGGATTTCTTTAAGGATGATTTTGTTAAAAATCCTAATTCCTCTGCAGAGATTAAACGTGTAGTAGCTGAAGGGGATACAGTTGCTCTTCATGTACATTCTCGTACTAATTCTCAAGATAAGGGAGTTGCTATAGTGGATATATTTCGTATCAAGGATGGAAAGATTGTTGAACACTGGGATGTAATTCAAGAGATTCCAAGTGAAGCAGCTAATGATAATACGATGTTTTAGATAGAAGATATATTTAATAATTGTTTAATTGATAGTGCTTTGTAGAATTTAGATAAGTAAAGGAGATGTCCTAGTACCATGCCTGGGACATCTCCTTTTTGTTTTAACGATATTTAATTTATTGTTATTTGTATTTTTTATGTACTACTATTCAAGTACATATCATTTCAGGCGGTTTTCTTTTATCCCGCATTAACGGGCAGTAAGATCCCCACCTCAAAATTCAGCGAAAGCAAAGAAATTAGGTGGGGGCTGATTAAAGTTTCAATTTATGCTTCTATATCTTTTCCCTCTTCTACACCAGCAAAAGCAAATCAGATAAAAATGTAGGGCTTAAGTAACTAAAATAAAGAAAAAGCCATACAAGTAGTATGACTTTCTTTGCGGAACAATTAAGCTTGTGGTGCAGGCGGTCTTCCATGATCGTAAGTAGGTGCACCAGTATTACCATCAGCTATACCCCAAGGCTCCCCGTGTGTGTAAGATGAAGACCACCCTTCTCCATGTGTATATTCTGGAGAAGTACCGATATGCCCATCACTAAATGCTAAATCAGGTCTTTGTGGTGCAGGTGTGTCACCTTTGTTTAATGCCGAAAATTCTAAGTTGTTACTTATACCAAAAGTCATAATTCCAGCTAACGTTAAACCTGCTATTGTTAATCCAAACTTTTTCATTACTTTAACGCCCCTTTAGCTAATAGTTTTTTCTTTGCTTCATTACTCATATAAAAATATTTACTAGCCTTCACATGATGTTCCTCTGCATAAAATTTATTCGCTAATCGTTCTGCATATTCTTCAATGCAATCCCATAACTCTTCTTTTTTAAAGTATGAAACTCCTGCTAATACAACAGCTTCTAATTCTGTAGTGTTAGACGTGTTGTTCAATTTTTCTAAGATTTTAAAGCGATATTGATATTCTTTATTTGCTAATTCATTGCAAATGTTTAAGCCCTTTTCGATGAGTTGAGATGCTACTGTCGTTTCGCCTAATTTTAAATTTTCATCTGCTTGTAAATATAGGGCTTTAAAGTGATTTGGTATATTTTCTGTAACCTCTGATAAGTGACGAATTGCTAAAGAGGATAGATTTTGATTTGCATATAATAGTCCAATGTTATTTCTAACACGTAGTAACAATGTTCTTTCATTTTTACTTTTTAGAATATCTATGGCAGTGTTAAAACTTTCTTCGGCTTGTTCAAATTGCCTTAAATCTATACAAGCTAATCCAAAAACATTGTCACATAATGCTACATTAATTTTATAGCCTGTTTGTTTAGAGAAAATATCTTTAGCTATTCGTATGTAATCAATAGCTAAAAGCGGTTTATAGATTTGATAATAAAATGAAGCTAAACGGTAATTAAATTCAGCTTCTTCTACTTCATTCATTGCGTACATTAAAAGTTTTTTCGCCTTCTCAAAATATTCTTTTGCTTCATTATAGTCTGCAAGAATTGTGCTGTGAATAGCTTTGAAGAAGTGATAATAATAGGATAAAAAACTACTATCAGGTATATCAAAGGAGTTAATTTCATTAAAGCTATCTTTTGTAATGTTAAGTCCATCGGTTAGTACTTTATATCTAAAGTCTAATAATGAATAGTATAATAATAAATTTTTATCTTCTTTTATACTGGAAAGCTTATCTTCAACTTCTTGTTTTAAGTTTGTTGCTTGTACATTTTGATGTTGTAGTATAGCTTGATACCAGTCATTAAATAATTTTGAAATCTGTTCATTCCCCTTCACTGGAACACGCATATAATCCCTTCCTTTTCTGAATAGTCTTACATTAAATAATAGCAAGTATAGAATATAATGGAAATTGAAATTTGTTATTTCTCAACATTTGTTTAACAATTTTATTTTCAATTATATAACTAATCGTATTCATTCTAACTGTTTAGTAAATTCAAATATTTGGTACAGTGAAATAATTCTACACGGTACAATTTTTTTATAAATGCTATGAATGCCGTTAAAGAAAAAGCAAAGAAAGACTTCCAAGATGATTACATGACACAGAATTACGTAGCAGATGAACAATCTAAGGTATTTGATTATATAAATGGTATTGAACTCAAATCTCAGGAAGAACTAAACGTTATGAAGAAAGTGATCAACGACTTCCCTAATGACTTCATGACTACTGAATATGTTTATAACAGATAAAAGCTATGAACAAGCAGTAATAAGATATTATGCTTTTCATTTTTTCGCAAACAAAATATGGATAAATACGTTAAAACAATATTCGGATGGGAGTCCAATACATATTATTAAAATTAAAGTGGTTCAAGTCGGAGAAAGGCCCCTTTTGGTGTCTTTCTTTTGTATTTATAACTTTTTTTAGAAATTATTTGAAATATTATACAGTTAATTATATTATTATGTGTGTATGATTTCTGGTTTTAAAAATTACAAAAATTAATAGGGGGGAAACAATAATGAAGTTAGGAAAATTAGCATTAATTGGGGCGTTAACTTTTAGCGGTTTTACTGCAATAGAAATGAGTAAGCCTACCTCACAAGCAGCTGCAGCTTACTCAGATCCACTTAATGATGATTGGGGATTTAAAACCATTGTGGATTTACAAAATTCAGAGGAAAGTACATATCAACCAGATTGGAAGATTGGGAATTTAATAACTGGTGATACATTTTACTTAGCACAGCACTTTGGTAGAGAACATTTTGGTGCGCAAATGAAAATTTTTAAAATCCACACAAATGGTACCCTAGAACGATTCCAAACAATAGAACCAGAATTTATTCCTGGAACAGAAATTTGGCAAACCCCTATCACAGATAGCTATACAAGCGGTACTTATGTCGCTGCAATTAAATATCGTGGTGAATTCACGTATTCAAATCAATTTACAATCAATTAGGGATGTAATAAATTGAAAAAAGACTCACTTGGGTTTCTTTTCTTCTGTACATTATATCTATTACGTGCTCATTGATTTTTTATGTACGTTTGATATAATTACTGTAGTAGTATTACAGTAATAGCTTGTGTATATAATAAAAGAAGAGATGCGCTAACATCTCTTCTAATAACTGCTACCGTCAGGGTGGTGGTTATATCATTTATTTTTTACGGAACCCACCCTTTTGCTTCCGACGGCGACGAGGAGTGGGTTTTTTGTTATCTTTTTCTAAAATTTGTTTCCTAAAAACATACGCAGACACTTCACGTACAATGGCTTTCACAAATTCTTTTAGAAGCTCAAACAAAAACTCCATAGGTATATCACCCCCTTTCCTTCCAAATGGAAAGAAGGGATAACCAATCACCCTCACAATATACAGTTAATCCTATTCTATCATACTAGTACAATCTCACCAATATAAAAAAGGACCACCATTACTGGCAGTCCTTTTTTGGTAGTTTTAGAAATTAAATTATAACATATTAATATACAAATTTTAAATATACTTTTCCAAAAGATACTATAAGTTTTTTATAATTCTTGATTTCTCAATTTTCATTGCATAATGAATTTTTCTATGGGTATTAACAACTAACATTAAAATTATCAATCGATTAGATTATTAGAAAAATTGGTTATCCGTATAAACATTTGGTAAAATATAGATATAATTTAAAAGGGTAAAGTTAATATAGATCAACTAAGTAATGCAAAAAAATGTTTTATTGCATAAAAAAGGCTCCATTGCTGGAGCACTCAAAATAAACAAACGAATTAAAACAAGAAACAGACAATTTAACTATATAGATAAAACATAAATAAATCTATATATATGCAAAAATGCATATAAAAACTCTATTTATTGATGCTATAATAGGTTTACTCGATGATTGTTATATTTTTTTATGGTTTTTAAGCAATAAATACCTTCTTAACACCAATTGTACAAGTAAAAGAAGACATCTTAAGCGATGTCTTCTTTTCTTATATAATAACAACACAATAAAATTAAGATGGTTCAAGTGGGAGGAAGGCACCTTTGGGTGTTTTTTCTTTGTCGAATTTGCCTAATAGGGGCAGCACCACATTGCTATCAAGTTAAAAAATTTTTTCACCCAAAACAAAAAAACGAGCTGAATTCACATAAATAACTATGGAAGAAAACAAAAACTTGGGATTAAAGAACTTGTGATGTATGACTATATTGGCTGTTTTTATTCAAAAGGATATATTAATCCTGAGTATACATTTGTATTTAATCATGAGGATATCGAAGAAATTATATTTGTAGGTTTTATAGATGAGGAAGAAGAGGCATTTGTAGGATTGCTTAATTGAATATGATCTAGAAACAGGTAATCTTCAAATTCCGATAAAACTAGCAATCTCCACGCCGAACTTGGACAAATCCTAAGCGGGGGAAAAACGGACGCGAAAATGATGAAGAGATTACTATTTTCAAATCAGTTAGTTTGGCTGTAGTAGATATTATCATTGCGAATTATTTGTATGAGAAAGTAGTGGAGCGCGGGATGGGATTGAGCTTTGAGGGACTGCCTTTTGGTGGTCTTTTTTGCATAAAATCTTGTAAAGTTAGAAAAAGTAGGATATTTAATGATTAGAATTGAATATTCATATTCTAATATTCAATAGAAAGATAAAACGTTTAAAAGTTCAGAATAATAGATTATAATATGTTTAGTAAAATTAACCAATAAATATTTTGCTCATTATGTATTAAAGGGGAAATGAAAATGGCTGGACAAATTCGTATGTCACCAGAGGAGCTTAAATCGAAAGCGGCTCGATATGGACAAGGTGCAAATCAAATTGAGGACATTTTAAGTCAACTACAAAACTTACAAAATGAATTAAGAGGAGAATGGGAAGGTCGTGCTTTCGAAGGTTTTGATCAACAGTTCAATCAATTAAAGCCAAAAGTACAAAACTTCGCACAGCTATTACAAGAAATTAATATGCAGCTTAATAAAACTGCAGAAGCTGTTGCTTCTCATGATGAAGAATTATCACGTAATTTCGGTTTGAAATAAAAATTGTCATACTCTATATAACAGGCATTTCAAATGAGCCATACAGCTTATAGTGTATGGCTCATTTGATTGCATGCCCAACTTAGCTGGACACACGTTTAAAAAGAGTGATATCAATAGGGAATTTTCATATATTTATTGGGATTTTTTTGGCATCTTCTGAAAATTAGAGAAAGGATTTGAGTGATGGGACAATTTCAAAGTAATTTTCAAACGGCACAACAAATTGCTACGCAGATGAGAACAGCTTCGAATATAATCCAAAGTGCAACAAATCGTTCTATAACAAAGGCGACGCGTACAACACTATCTGTTAATTCCAAAGCACAAGAAGCGAATCAACAAATGTTAGATTTTACGAAACAATTTTCCACTGCCTTTCAACAAGCGGTCGATAATATTCATTCAGTAGCCCAAGAGTTTGAGAGAATGGATAACGAACTTCACAACACTTTTCGCTAATGTGAAAACCTACGTAAAGGTAAAATAGTAGGAGGAATATAATGAGTCAAGATATTGAAAAACAAATCAATCAAGTAAATCAAAAGTTAAGAAGTGTATTTGAAGAACAAGACCGAAATCAATCCGCGATTCACATTCAGGAGCAAGCGGAAGCAGATTTTTATGAATGGAGAGGTCGAAACCATCGTTTGTTTGATCGAATTTTAGGAACTTGGCATGGTGATAGAGAAATGTCTCAATTTTTTATGAATACATATCAAGAGGCACAACATATTGAACGAAAAGTCACATTTGAATTAGAAAACCAAAAAGAAACGTTGCTTAAAGAAAGACGAAACCTTAGTGATTTAGAAAACGACCTTTCCTATCAACAACAACAATTAGCGAGGGAGGTCAATGCATGAGCTTAAATATGTATTTAGGAGAAGTACAAGGCCAAACTCAAAGTATGAATGCTGTATGTAACGCTACTATTCAAGGTATGGAACAAGTCATTCAGTCAATTGATGCCTTTGCAATTGATACTGTTCTACAAGGACAAACTTATAGCAGTGCAAAATCATTTTTTGTACAAACCTTTCGTCCTTTAGCGCAAGGAATCATTTATCTGTGTGAAGAGTTAATTCGCCAGAACGATGCTTTTCCAAGTCAATTTCAATCACAAGTCGCTTCCACAGATGTAATTGAACAAGAAATATTAGAACAAATTCGAGAAATTGACCGAATGAAAGCAAGTATGGAAGCTATCAGTCAAGCTATGCCAATCCCAGGTATGGACGCTATGGCGAATCTTTTTACTGTGATGAGGAAAAAACTGCAAGAAAAGCTGGATCATTTGTATCAATTCAATCAGACCTCTAGTAATAATTATAGTACAGCACTTCAATTAGCAGCTAGTATTGCTGCAGGTCTTGCGGAAGTTCAAAGTGGAAAAGGCTTTAGTCCTGCAAGTGGTACATTTAGTACGCAAGGGTTGAATATGGATTGGACGGGGCCTATTCAAAAAATTACAGCAGATAAAGCTCGTGAAGTTGATAATTTGATTAAAGAAAGAACAAAGCATGAAAGGTTGAATAAGGATTCTGAAAAAGTAGATAATAAATTTGCTACTAAATTAAATAGTATTGTCAATAAAACTAGTAGTTCGGATAATCATATTGTGTTTAAAAATTCTGGTGGATTAGGTGTAGAACCAGATAAAAAAAGTGGTGCTTTTGCTCAAGCTTTTAAATATGAAACGGATATACAGCTTCCTAAAGATATGGATACTTTTTCTAATGATTTAACATCTTTTAATAAAATTGGTGGAGAGGTTAAAGGAGCTGTTGTAGATGCTGGATTTAAAGTTGAAGATTTTACTATACATGAGCAATTGCTTAGAGCTGAAGTTAAAGCTCAGTTTGGTGGGGGAATTGGTGGAGAAGCCAAGGCTGGGGTAACTTTTAATGATCTTGGTGTAGATCATGATTTTGGAAAGGCTCATATAAAAGTAGGAAATGCTGAAGCTGGTTTTGAGGCTAAAGATGGTCATATTGGTATTGGTGCGAAAGCAGATTTAGTTAAAGGTGAAGCAGAACTTAAAGTTCCTATTCCTTTTATTGATTGGAAAGTAGTTGTTGGTGGAGAGGCAGCTTATGGTAGTATTGGTGGAGAGGCTAAATTTGGATTAATGAATGAAATTGATGTTGGTCTTGGAATAGGTCTAGGGGTAAAGTTTGGAGTAGAAAAGGATTAAATAGTTTTATTTAATTAATGTTAGGAGGATAAAGTTTGTTTTCTTTAGATGTATTTAAGAAGATTTTATTGATTTTTTGTGCTATTGCTGTTCCATCTAGTTTGTTAGCTATATGGTTTGGAGCAGATGCTACGTTTAATGAAAAAATTGTTTTATCTGTTGTATTTTGTTTAGTAATGCCAGTATCTATTTTTATATTTTATAAGATTGTTTCATTTTTTTTTAAGAAATCTCATTCTTCAAAGAAATATTAATTTTTTATAATTTAGTTAGGAGGAACTTTTAATTATGGAAGATAGATATATGCCAAATTTATTTATTGGAGAAGATTTATTACCAATTGGTTCTGTGGTTCTTGTTGAAGGAATTAATCAACCTCTTATGATTTACGGTAGAAAACAGGGACAAGTGAATGAAAATAAAATGTGGGATTACGTGTCTTGTCCATATCCTCATGGGAATTTGTCTAAAGAATACAATGTATTTTTTAATCATAATCAAATTGCTAGTTTATTTTTTAAAGGTTTTGAAACAGTCGAAGAGTTAGAGTTAAGAAATAAACTAGCAAAATTTTAGTGAAAAGGTAGATTAATTATATGTTTTCAGGATTTCAATGGTTTCCTAAAAGATGGGGAAAAAGAAAAGTTTCAGAACAGTTTCATCAATCAAAGTTTGCTGATGAAGGTAAAGGTATTTTGATTACTATTTATGCTATAGATTTGTATTTTATATCTATTCCTTTAAAGGTAAAAAAATATAATTAGTTTTAATCATAAATATATTTTTTATTTGAAGGTTAGAGGATTACCCCTAAAATGTGAATTTACAATATTAATTTGTTGCTAGTCTTAAAAATGAATAACTTTAACATCAATAAAGATTTTGAGATAAGTCATACGAGATACTTGTAAACCTTAGCTGAAGTGTAAAATTAATTAAATATCTATCAATAGAATAAATCATATTGATAGATATTTAATATTGTAAATCTGCAAGTTCTTGATGTTATTTCAGTTTTTTATTAATTTCAATATATTTTAGGTTCATGAATACTTACTGGGGATATTATTAGAAATGTGTATTGAATTAAATACAAAGTGTATCTAGTATATTGTCTTTTTCTTCCTTGTTGATACCAATATATTTCAGTGTAATTTATAGGGTGCTATAATTGAGTATTTCGTGTAACATAGTGACACCTTTTATTTATAGAACCAATAGCCGAAGGTTTTGCGCATGGTGTGAGTCCCAATAGATTCGATACCAGCAAAATCTTTGGCTTTTTGAAATTTTTGATAAGCCTAGATTTTATTAATGGGTTGATCTTCTTTTCGAGAAGGGAATAATATTTCACAGAAGGTGTAAAATGGGATGTTGATTTAGATGGTGATGGTGAAGATAATAGTATTAAGGATAGGGTGAAAACGGGTTCGAAAAAAGCTTGGTCAACAGTAGCGGGGTGGTTTAATTAACATGAAAAAAAATACAGATTTTAATAAAAAAGTTTTTGAATATTATATGGCTCTTTATGCTGTAAATGATATAAGATCGACTATAATTACTCTTGTGATTGGGATAGCAGATATATTTGTGCTTTTACCTGCTTTTGCGAATCCTGTTCAACCGATATATATGTACATAATAGTTCCACCAGTTGCTTTTTTAAATGTATGGGCAATATGGATTGTTATAAATCCTAGGAAGCGGCAATTACAATACACTCTATTTCGTGGGGTATTTGGCATCGTATGTTCAGTAGGATTATTAGTTATAACCCAAAAGTTTGCATATGGAATGTTAGGATTACAAACTCCTATCTATTTTATTTTTTCGGTTGGTTTGTATATTTTTGCTTTGTATTATTATTATAAAAATCATATTAAAAAACTTCAGGAATCAATCAAAAAATCAAAATCATCGAAAAAAAACTCTAGTTTCGGAGTAGTGGCTTTTGTAGGATTGGGTCAACTCATTGCTAATATCAGTCTTGGTTTTGCAACACAAAAGATGGTAGCAATTGTATTAATGTGTGTATACTCCATGCTTTCGTTTATGTTGTTTCATTTCATTATGGAACTCCATAGGTACTATTATTTAAGGAAGCATATAGAAGATGGGGGTAGAACACATGAAACCTTTTAAAGAGGTTTATTGAATTTTAAGTATTGTGATTTATGGAAGGAAACAAAAACTTATGGTTAAAGAACCTGTGATGTATGACTATATTGGCTGTTTTTATCCAGAAGGAGGAAAGCTGATATGCAAGCATTTAAAGTTGGGAAATTAGTCACATTCGTTGCAATTATAATACTTCTTGTAGTTGCTATTTTATCTCCTTACAACTTATTTAAAAAGATTTATTTTATTATTGGTGTTCTTATTATTGGCGCAATTTCACTTGGTGCAAATAAATTCTTTGAACTGATACACAGTAAATTTAATAAGAAATGATATTACTGGATTACGTGGAACTAAATTAGTCCATCACCATATTGTTGGTGTTCCGCTGCCACTACATCCTGGTTTTGGAGGGATTCATAACGCAGAAAAATCGATTGGAGCATGGGGGAAAAGATGCAGGGGTTGAACCACCCCCATATTCTAATGCAGCACATCACCTAACACCTTGGAATGATAAAAGAGCTATTGAAGCACAAGAATTATTAAAAGAATTTGGAATACACCATGATTCTGCTGCTAATGGAGTATTTTTACCGTATAAAGTAAATGAATATGTGACTACTGAAGTGTTACATATAGGTAACCATGGTACGGATTATATGAAAGAGGTAACTAAGATACTAAAAGAAGTTAAAGAATATGGTGGTACTCAAGCAGACGCTGTTGCAGCTTTACATGACATAAGAATACGTTTATTAGATGGCAGCTTAAAATTAAATAGCCCGAAATAATTTATGAATAGATTAAATATAAGGGAGAAGGAAAATGAAAATTTGGGAATTGAAGAGCTCATCTAATAACTATGAGTCTTTCCAACTATTAAATTATAAAAAGGATAAGAAATATTTTGAAGGAAAATTCAACTCCACTACAATTTTACTAGATTCATGGGGAGAAATATTTATAAAATGTATAGTTAGTTAAAAGTCTTTGACCAAGAGAAATAGTATGTTTTATTTTTATGATTTTCTCCCAAAAATATATGTTCATAAAACAAGTATAAGAGTATTTTAAAAAGTGTATATCATATAGATGTAAAGTGCAAAATAGTAACTTAAATTAAATACGGCAAGCATAACGCGTTGGTAAGTTTTACTGGCTCCAGCTGAAAATAAAACGCCTATAAGTGGTGCAAATAAACCAATTTTCCAAAAGATATTCGCTGATCCACCTATTTCTAATGTATGTTCATTTACTATAGTTAAAAGAGCATAAGGTACACATATTAAAGATAATATAGCCCATTTGTTCAAAGTGCCACCTCTTTTCGATGTTTTAATAGAAATAATATGAAAAGATTTTTATGATTTTGGAGGTGTATCCTACATATTTGGAATTAGGCTATAGTAAGTTATTATTTGTACTATTAATATATCCACCTATTGTTCCAGTTTCGAAATCATATTCCAATGTTTTCGTTTCATATTCAAATTTCATTACTATTACAACTTTAGTATTATCTTTCCATGAAATTTCATAGAGGTCTGAACTATTAATTATATTAAAATTAGCTACCCTTACTTTTGTTTTCTCTACAAGTTTGTTTTTTTCTTTAAAGTACATTTTTATGTATTTATCATCGGAGAGATGTCCATAAGAAATTCCCGTAATTTCTATTTGATTTGCTTGGTTGGATGACGTATTTTTTACAAGAGGTTTTTCGTTTTCTTGAAAAAACAGCCAATAAATAGGGTATAGAATAAGTATAAAAATGATACTCATACCTAGTAAAAATTTTAATATGCAACCACCAAAATCATGGTCTGCTATTTTATCATTACTTAGCCATTGGCTCATATTAGTTTCACCACTCAACTTTAGTATAATTAGATAGAAAACTTCTAAATGATTTAAATTATCACCTTGTTTAACTTTTTACTAAGAATAGAACGTTAACTACATTTATAAATTATTATCTTCATTTTGGAAATGATTTTTATGTTTCAATTGGTTTAATTTACCACGAAGTGAAACGAACCGCTAGTGTTTTCGAATGATAGCTTTACTTACTATATGTAGAAATATGTGTAAATGGTAGACAGGCTTCAAGTTTTAGTGTAAAAAAATGGCTCAAGTATTATACCGCATTTCAAGGCTTGAAATGAGAGAATACTTGAACTTGGTGTATCTTATAAAGTAGGTATATATTTTTCTTAAGTTGATAGACATGAGATGTTACCCCTATAATCTTCTTTTTTCGTTTCATAATGATTTATTACAAATAATACATGTCATAATCAAAAAAGAAGAGAAGTAGATTTGGATATCTTTTTTGTTATAAAGTTTAAAAACCTCTACATATAAGTAGAGGTTTTTAAATTGCATATTAGTGAATTATGCTTTTTCAAATAAACGAAGATACTAGAATACATAATTTTAACTAGACTTATTATTAACTAATTTATCCCCACCACCAAGCTCCGCCTCAATCTGCGAAGTTTTCGATGACTCATCCATACGCCAATACGTAATAAAGCTGATCGCGATACATCCAGCTACGTAGAAGTAGAAGAGTGATTCCATTCCGATACTTTTTAGCCATAATGCGATGAACTCTGCAGTTCCGCCGAATATCGCAACTGTTAGAGCATATGGTAAACCTACGCCTAGTGCGCGAATTTCAGTTGGGAAGAGTTCTGCTTTTACAATTGCGTTAATTGATGTGTAGCCAGTAACGATAATGAGGCCGACCATCATCAGTAAGAACGCTACGATTGGTTCTGTCGTTTTTTCCATGAAGAAGAAGATTGGTGCTGTTAGTAACGTTCCGAGAATACCGAATGCCATTAATAGTGGGCGGCGTCCAATTTTATCGGATAGTAGCCCTGCAATTGGCTGAAGTACGACGAATATAAGTAGTGCGACAAAGTTAATCCAGCTTACAACTTCTTTCGGAAGGCCGACTGTGTTTACCATGAACTTTTGTAAATATGTTGTGTACGTATAAAATGCAACAGTGCCTCCTAATGTTAGGCCGACTACTGTTAATACTGCTTTCGGGTGTTTCATAAGTGCACGAACGGTTCCTGCGCTTTCGCGTTTTTGTGATTTTATGTTTGAGAACTGCTCCGACTCATCCATCGTGCGGCGAAGCCATAATACAGCTACTGCGCCCATCGCTCCAATAATGAATGGAATACGCCATCCCCAAGCTTTCATATCTGGTTCGCTTAGTAATTGCTGAAGAACAATTTGAACACCTAACGCAACCATCTGTCCAGCAACGAGCGTTACATATTGGAAGCTTGAATAAAAACCACGGCGTCCACTACTAGCCATTTCAGATAAATACGTTGCGGAAGTTCCATACTCTCCGCCAAGTGATAATCCTTGTAGTAAACGGGCAAGAACTAAAATAATTGGCGCCATAATACCGATACTTTCGTAACTCGGTGTACAGGCAATAATTAAAGAACCACCGGCCATAACCGTAATGGAAAGCGTTAATGCTGCCCGGCGTCCGTGCCGATCCGCATAGCGTCCCATTAATAAACTTCCGATAGGGCGCATTAAAAATCCAACTGCGAAAATAGCTGCTGTGTTCAGTAACTGACTCGTTGGATCTCCTTTAGGAAAGAACTCTGCTGAAAAATAAACAGCGAAAGCAGAGTAAACGTACCAGTCATACCATTCAATTAAATTGCCGACTGAACCTTTGAAAATATTGCCCGCGACTCGTTTTGAGTTTGCTTGAGCCATAATCATTCCTCCTCTTGCTTAGTAATAAAATGATAATTATGAAAGCGTGTTCAATGTAAAAGAATTGTACTGTTCTTTGAATGAAATCTCAATATTATGACAATTTTATTCTTTTTGTACTTTATGAACATGGATATTTTTAATAGTTGCTTCATTTTCAGTTTTGTCATAATAATAGAAAAAGGAGATTGATAGTTTTGAATATTTTATCAAAGGATATGAAGCATGAAAAAATCACGCAAAGTGTCATTACAAACGAAAATAGTAAGCTTAATTATCGCGTTAATTTTATTTGTCGTTCTCCTATTAGCGGGAATATTTGTTTACATTCAGTCCGTTGATACGAAGCGCCAAGTAGAACAGTTAGCGCTGCAAACAGCTAAATCTCTTTCTTTTATGCCAGCTATAAAAGAGGCTTTTCAAAATAACGAGCATAAAAGTAACATTCAATCTATTGCGGAACAAGTTCGTGAGCAAGCTGGTGCGGATTATGTAATTGTGGAAGATCGCTATGGGGTTATGTATTCCCATTCTAATTCTGAGTTGATTGGAACAAAGAGTAACAACCCGTATAACTATGAAGCACTCACTTTTGGTGGTTATTATACGCTCGAAGGAAATGGTACAAGCGGTCCAGCTTTAATGGCGAAAGCACCTATTATTGTTCATAACGGAGATTACGATCAAGTAGTAGGCGTTGTGACAGTAGAGTTTTTAATAAAAGGCATTGAATCTAACATATTGAGTAGAACGAAAGAAATTATCCTCTTTTCCTTAGGTGTATTACTAGCCGGCATTGTTGGTGGAATCCTTTTAGCGCGTAGTATTCGTAAAGATACACTCGGTTTAGAGCCGAATGAAATCGCAGCGTTATACCGGGAGCGAAGCGCAATACTACTATCTATAAAAGAAGGAATTATCGCCATTGATCAAAACGGTTTTATTACGATGATGAACACCTCGGCAGAAGAAATGCTGCATGTACATGATGATTATATGCAGCGGCACATTTCAAAAGTTTTACCAGAATTTCATATGGAGAGAGTACTAGAAAACGATCAAGAAATCGCATTTCAAGATAAAGTGTTTATTTTAAACATGACACCAATAATCGAAAATAATAATACAGTAGGCGTTGTATGTAGTTTTAGAGATAAAACAGAACTGCAAAACCTTGTGAACACAATATCTGAGGTAAGAAAGTATTCAGAGGACTTACGTGCTCAAACGCATGAATTTACAAATAAACTTTTTGTTTTATCAGGATTACTTCAGTTAGGACATTACAAAGAAGCGATTGAATTTATCCAACAAGAATCTAACATTCATCAAAGCCAAAACCATATTTTATTTCATCAAATTCACGATGCGAAAGTACAAGCTATTTTATTAGGGAAAATCGGAACAGCGTCTGAAAAGAAAATTGATTTTCATATTGAAGGAGATAGTGCGCTTCATCCGTTACCAGACCATATAAAGGTGTCACATCTTATTACGATCCTTGGAAACATAATCGATAATGCATTTGATGCGGTAAATGAACGAGAGGAAAAGAATGTTTCCTTCTTTCTTACGGATATTGGGCACGATATTGTGTTTGAAGTGATAGATAGCGGGATAGGGATACCGGCAGAAAAAATAACGACCATTTTTCAAAAAGGATTTTCAACGAAAGGAACTGATCGTGGTTACGGGCTAGCAAACGTGAAAGAAATGGTAGATCTACTAGAGGGAACAATTGAAATTCAAAACGAGAAAAATGGGGGAGCTATTTTTACAATTTACCTTCCGAAAACATTGAAAGAAAGTACATGACAAACAGGGGGATGGACATATGTTGAAGGTTGCAATTGCAGAAGATGATTTCCGCGTCGCGCAAATTCAGGAAGAGTTTTTATCAAAAATAAAGGGCGTAAAAGTGATTGGAAAAGCATTGAACGCAAAAGAAACGATGGAACTACTACAAAGGGAAGAAATCGATTTACTTCTATTAGATAATTATTTACCAGACGGAATCGGAACCGACTTATTACCGAAAATTCATGCTGACTTTCCAGACGTTGACGTCATTATGGTTACTGCGGCAAATGAAAAACATATGCTAGAAAAAGCAATTCGAAACGGAGTAAGCAACTATCTTATAAAACCGGTCACGTTAGAAAAATTCGTTCGCACAATTGAAGACTATAAAAGAAAGAAGCAATTATTACATAGTAACAATGAAGTGAATCAAGCGCTTATCGATAACTTCTTCGGCATTTCGCAAACACAAGACATAAAAAATTTACCGACAGGTGTGGATCCGTTAACACTGCAAAAAGTGAAAGGGATTATAAAAGGATTTGAAGAGGGAATTACAATAGAAGAAATGGGAGAGCAAATGGGTGCCTCCAGAACAACCGCAAGAAGATACTTAGAATTCTTAGTAGCGACAAACGAATGCACAGTAGAGTACACATACGGCATTATCGGACGACCAGAACGAAAGTACCGAATAGGACGAGGACTATGAAAAAGCGATTATTACTATGTATATGGATCATGACAGGAGTAATAGCTGGTTGTTCTTCGGAAAAATCCCATACGAATAAAGTAAACATAGACAAAGTAGAAATTGTTGCGCCAAACGTTCAAGGAGCAGGATGGGACTTAACAGCGCGAGCGATGCAAAAAACGCTAACAGAAGAAAAAATCTTCACAAAACCAATCACTGTCACAAACACAGTAGGTGGCAGTGGTGACGTCGGATGGAAATATACGAAACAAAAAGGCGGTCACGTACTGGCGATTAACTCAAGCTTACTCATAACGAACAACCTACTAGGCCACAGTAAACTAACATATAAAGACTTCACGCCGCTCGCAACACTCGCATCGGACTGGGAAGTCGTCGTCGTATCAAAAGACTCAAACATAGAAAACGCAAAACAACTAATGGAACAACTAAAACAAAACAAGAAAAACTTCAAAATCGGCGTTGCCCCAGGCCTAGGAAACGACGATCACTTATCCTTCGTACAAGTAAGCAAAGCATTCGGCATAAACCCTGCCGAACTACAATTCTTCGTCTACGAAAACAAAGAAAAAATCATAAATGCCCTAACGAACAAACAAATAAACGCCGCAACCATGACCCTATCCGAAGCCGAAAAACAATACAAAGCCGGCAAAATAAAAATACTAGCCGTATCCGCATCAAAACGACTAGACCGACTACCAGAAATCCCAACATGGAAAGAACAAGGAATCAACGTTACATTCCAGCACTGGAAAGGAATTATGGGCCCGAAAGATATGACGGAGGAAGAGATTGCTTATTGGGATGGTGTTATTAAGAAGATGGTGGAGAGTGATAGTTGGAAGGGGATTTTGAGGGAGCGGGGTTGGGAGGATTTTTATAAGGGGAGTGGGGAGACGAAGGGGTTTTTGGAGGAGAGTAGTGGGTGGTATGGGGGGATGGTTGGTGGAGCTAAGGTTGATAAGTAATCTTAGCAACCACAACTCATAAAATATTGATATCATTCTTAGTATGTTTATTTAGAATTTTAAATAGAGAGTATTTAGTTCAATAAGTTTTTATATATAATTTTCCTTTTATGATAATAATTAATTATCATGGTTTTATAGTTTAAGATAGAAAGGGAAATCTAAAGAGGAGTATAATTGAACTGAGTGATAAAACATTAAAGGTGTAGGACGGGGGAATTGTGATGATGCATACTTTAGTAAGGGGACAAAAGATAGATGTTACAAAAAATCATCCAGGGATGAAAGGATTATTGGTAGATTTAACTTGGAATGCCCCGATGAATATGGATGTAGATGCATCAGCTTTTTTAGTAGGTGTTAATGGGAAAATTACTAAAGAAGAGGATTTCGTTTTTTATGGACAACCTTATTCTAGTTGTCAATCTGTTCAATTAAATCAAAATATCGCAAATGGAAGTAAACAAAGATTTTCGATAGATTTTACTCATATAAAAGATGAGGTACAAAAGGTTGTATTTTCGATTACAATTCATAATGCTGAAGAGAAGAAACAGGCGCTACGAGATGTTTCCCATATTCAATTGAAAATAAACAACGCACAATCAGGATTAGAAATTATTCATTTTCCTATCACGTATCCATTTACAGATGAAAGTGCCATTATTGTTGGAGAGCTATATCGACATGGAGGAGGATGGAAGTTCAATCCTATTGGAGCTGGCTATTTTGGTGGGTTAGCTGCATTGTGTACAAATTTTAGAATAGAAATTGCAGAGGATGAAAAACAATTTGCTCCTCCTGTAGAGAAGAAAATAGTTCCTACTCCGCCTCCAGTACAAAAAACTATTAATGCAGTGAAGGTTGAATTGAAGAAAAAACAATCTATAAATATACAAAAATCTAAAATGGTAACAGCTACTTTAGAATGGGAAACAAATAAAGATTTAGACTTATACTGTTTTTACGTAACAACGAATGGAGAAATAGGAAAGATTTATTATAAAAATCTGGGTTCGTCTAAAGTGTCGCCGTATATTGTGTTGGATGGTGATTCGCAAGAGCCAGGAAAAGAAACAATTCGTATTTACCGACCAGAAGCTTTAAAATATGTTTTATTTGCTGCGTATAGTGCTGTCGGCAATGGGGTAGGTAGTTTTTATTCTATGAGGGCAAAAGCTGTTGTCGATAATCATATGGGAAGTGTTGTAACAGCACCGTTATTAGAAATAAATGACCATGCTTATTGGGTGTGTATTGCTCATATTGATTTCACGAATTCAAATGAGATGAAAATTTCACATGTAGAAAGTTACTCAAAAGACCATTCAGAAGCTTCACCACTATTGTACGAGAATGGAAAATTCCGAATGGATGTAGGGCCGATTGAATTTAAAAATGAAGAGGATTATCAGAAGTATTTTAAGTAAAAATGAAGAAATAACTAATTTTGCATAGATGGAATTATTGTTAAAAATTGTATTATAGTATGTGTTAATTTTAATGAAATATATTAAATGGATTATAGCTAGGTAAGTTTTTATATACTATCTAGATATAATCCATTTTTGTTAATAAGAAAGATAATTATTTATTCGTTTTGCTAATGATTTGGGCGATATAAGAATTATTCAACCAATAACACTGCTTTGTAATATGTTGGCCATCAGGTAAAATTACTTTATCGGCACCGTTGCGGGCTTTTGGTCTAATGTGCGCGACACCGTTGAAGTTTATTTTTGGTAGGTTATTTGCTTCGACGACTTTGTCACCGCGTTTTTTATATTCAATTTGAATACCCTCATGTATTACTTTATTAACTTCTTCCCATAGTTCACGTATTTCTTTTTCTATTGTAGGAGCAGGCATGTTCCAAAGTTTAATACCTTTAAAGAAGAGTTTACGATTTGGATTTTCTTTTTTTGTTTGGTTAAATTCAAAAATTACGAATAAAAACTTGGTTTGATAGAAGCGTTCTCTAATTTCGCTTTCTTCCCAGGATTCATTTGTCCATTGATGAAAATCGATTGTTTCAAATGACATGCTTTGTTCGGGTTTACCGTTGGGCTCTAAACGAACTGTTTTAAATTCTATATTAGCTTTCGCAAATTCTTCAATTTTATCGAGTCGAGTTCCTTTGATACCAAGTAAAGAGCTTACTAATAGTGGAACAAAGCTTTTGGTTGTAGGTTTGTAATCAATAGATAATTTTTGAGCGATTTCTTGATCAGTTAAGCCTATGTAATTTTCAAATTTTGAATAAAGGATTTCTTCTAAAGATTTTCCTTTTAGTTCATTTGTTGTTGTAAAACTTACTAGTTCTTCGTTTAGGTGATACCTGCGAACTAGTGCTGTCATATAAGAAGGCTTTAACGAAAAAGCTCTTTGCATTGCTGGAATTTCAGAATACGGTTGTGAGCGAAGTGAATTTTTATTGGAACCCTTAGTGCAAGCTCCTAAATAGTTTGTATCACCTTCAGATAATTCATGTGCTTTGCCGGCACGAATTTTATTTACGATGGTTTCCCAGTCTTGTCTAATTATTTCTAAATCAGCTTCGGGATAGGTGAATAAAAGGCTTTTTGTAATGTGAAAATCTTTACGGTCTACACCAGGTACCCATTCATAGAACATTAATAGTAGTTTTTCGTTTTTCTTCCAAAAGCTTGAGGTTTCAAAGTGTGTATGAACTTCTTCCATATAGTTGATAATATTTAAGACTAGCCGCTCTTTGGCAGATAATGAACCGTTTTTATTTTGTTTAAATGCAGTTACTTTAAGTTCAATACCAAGATGTTTAAAGTCAGCTTCTGCGTTTGAATTGACTTCATATCCAAAAAAGCTTTCTTCGATTACTTGCCCTAGTCCACCTTTCGATTTAGCATTTGCAAGTCGGTTAGTGGAATCAATTTCACCAAATGTTTTTCCTTCAGCTTCATGTGCTTTTTTCATTAGTTCTTCTATTGTAGTATAGTCCATAATAAACTCCTTTCTGTATCCAGTGCTGCGTTGTATGATTTTAAACAATACATATTAAATCTATGCTATAATAAAAAGCTGTTTCAATTTTATACAAGTAAAATTTATAAGAAGGAAAAGTCAGTTTGTTCTATTAAAGAACAGTTATATTGGATCTATTCAAGGCGATTTGTTTCGTTTATACTATTGATATAGTAACGAATTATTTTCTTAACGGTTACAAGTCAAAAAAGGAACTGTAAAAAAATATGATTCCTAAAATGTTATAGTTGATCTTTTCCTCACTTTTTATTATAATGAAGCATAGATAAATAAAATACCGAAAGGATGTTCGTGTATTTATGGTGAAAGTAGTAGAACTTTTCGCGGGAGTAGGAGGTTTTAGATTAGGACTAGAAGCAAACGAAAACTTTGAAGTTCTTTGGGGAAACCAGTGGGAGCCCTCAACTAAAGCACAACATGCATTTAATTGTTATGCAACTCGCTTTGAAAATAAAGGAATACATGTAAATAGAGATATAGCAGAAGCTTGGCCGGAAATACCTGAGCATGATTTATTAGTAGGTGGATTCCCTTGTCAAGACTATTCTGTAGCACGTACTTTATCAAATGAAAAAGGAATACAAGGAAAAAAAGGTGTTCTTTTTTGGGAGATAATGAACATAGTTAATTCTCGCAAGCCAAGATTTGTTTTGTTAGAGAATGTAGATAGATTATTGAAATCACCAGCAAAACAAAGAGGTCGTGATTTTTCTATTATGCTGGCGAGCTTTAGAGACGCAGGATATGTAGTGGAATGGAGAGTTATTAACGCTGCGGATTATGGAAATTCTCAAAGAAGACGAAGAGTATTTATTTTTGCGTATTTAAAAGAATCTCATTTCACATCTGTTCAAAGTAAAATGAAGCCTTTAGAGATATTGTGTGAAAATGGATTCTTCGCTCCAATTTTTAATGTGCATGAAGCACCTGAAGAAAACAAAAAAAGAGGGCAATTTGAGTTGCCAGTCGATATTATTGAGGTTTCTGATACATTTAAAGCTGAATACTATAATTCTGGCGTAATGATGGATGGACAAGTATATACGGAAGAATTAGTTCCAGTAACTGAAAATCCAGAGACTTTAGGTGAAGTTGTTCAAAAGGTATATGATAAATTTGGCCCTGCAGATGAATCGTATTATTTGAAAATGGATAAGGTTAACAAAAAGGGAAGAACGGAATTTGAGGAACTTAAGTATCTTAAAGGTCCTAAAAAAGAAGAAAGAGTATCAAAGGCGACAGGTCATAAATATTTCTACTCTGAGGGAGGAATGGCTTTCCCTGATGATTTAGATAAGCCTGGGCGTACAATGTTAACAAGTGAAGGAACATGTAATAGAAGTTCACATGTCATTGAGGATCCTTATACAAAAAGACTAAGATATTTAACACCAGTTGAATGTGAATTGTTAAATGGTTTCCCAATGGACTGGACAAATACAGGTATGCCACAAAGAAATAGGTACTTTTGTATGGGAAATGCTTTAGTGGTTGATTTGGTGGAGCGAATGGGTCAAAGGATTTTAGAGATTAATCAGGAAGAAGAAAAGATGAAGGACTTTGTGCAGTTGAGTTGGTTTTAAAGAATAGAGAAGGGATAGAGTGTATAGGTTACTCTGTTCCTTCTCTATTTATTGTTAAGAGTATGAAAGTACATGAAAAAAATTGTTTATATTATGTCAGCCGTAGAGTCGGAAATAATGTTTAGGTATTTTATGAGCTGACACATTTTGTATAGCAATAAGGATGCTTTGTTTTGTGGGGAGTAATGCAGACAAAAATAATTGTGGAAGTAAAATCGGTTTCTAAACTATGAATAAATCTCTCTAGCTGCTAATAACACTAAATTAAGTATATCTTTATAGAGAAATTTGGAAAGGAAATAGAATTAAATGGATTAGTATAAATAAGCCTTATAGTAGGTTAACTCCTCTTTATGAAAGTGATACAATATAATTATATTTTCATAGGAGGTTCCAAATGGATTTTATAGTGTACTCACATCGCCATGGTAAAAGTAACCTTGAAACGGATCCAGAATTTACAAAGACTTGGCTAGAAATTCAGCAGGCTCTTTCCAATATTACAGATGAAATGATTTTAGAAGTACATAGAAAAAAATATATTGAATCAAACAAAAGTTTATCAAAGGCACTTAATCAATTAATTAAAGAACAATTAGCTGCATTTAGATGGAAAAGTGAAAGTTATATTTTTAAGGATAATAGGTATAAAAATAAAGCGTGGCGTTTAGACTTTGCTAAAGATAGTATTTCTGTAGAAGTCGCTTTCAATCATAGTGGAACAATTGCCTGGAATTTAATGAAACCAGTTATTGCGAGCGAATTAAATCATGTTGAAAAAGCTGTACAAACTAAAATAGGGATTATCATTTCTGCAACCAATGAATTAAGAGATTCAGGAGGATTTGACTCTGCAATTGGAACGTATGAAAAGTATGTTGAGCACTTAATGCCCTTAAACACTCAATTGACGGTACCTTTGGTGATTGTAGGTTTGAAGAAGCCCGAAACATTTTATATTGAAACATATAAGATTAGTAAAGATAAAACAAGAGGAAGAATTAAACACTATGATGATACAGAATTACTAATTTAGATTATAATGAGTTTAGGTTTAATTACATTTTATACTATGATATCAAGTGTATAACGGTTAGATTTTTGGCATTTTGGAGACATAGGTTCTTTAAAGTAATCTATCTCTTTTTCATCATATGGATGATTGCCACTATCCGAATTCTCAACCCTCTTCAAAATCAAAGAAGAAAACTATATAAAAGAAGCAATGCAGCAGTTTAACAACTAGTTAAACTGCTTTTCCATTATGATAGAAGAAAAAACTGACGGTGGGAATCTCATGCCAACCTACAACAAACTAATCCGAGACAAAATCCCACAAATAATAAAAAGCAACGGAACAGCACCTATAACAAGAATTCTATCTGAAGATGAATACATAAAAGAACTATCCGACCTACTAGAACTAATAAGCGCCCTAGCCCGAATACGAATTCATGACACTAGAAGAAATCAATGCAAACGTAAAATAACCCCCAAATATATGTAAGCGACTAGATGCTTTTTCAAGTGCCTGGATACGTTATAAATTACATGATGGCGTGAAAAATGAAGCATGTGTTACTTCTTTATGGGAAATGCTATTGTTACAGACATAATCAAATAAATTGGTGATAAACTCCAAAATATTATTGTATTAGAACAAATGAGAAAGAATTAAGTAGAGTAGCAATGTGAAAATATGAAACGTTTATAAAAGGAAGATTGAGTATGTCTCTAATCATCCTTTATGGTGGAATGTTTTTATTACTAATACTGGATTATTTAAATGAAGATAGCTGACTATTTTATAGTGGTTAGCTTCATTTTATTTTTTTACTCATTTTTGGAATTACTATGTATTTCATCTCCTAATTTAAAGAGTAAATTAATAAAAGAGATTGTTGATGTTATAATTAAAAAAGATTGTTCATTAATAACTTAGGGAGAATACTAGTATGAATCAATATAATGAGCTAATTCTTTCTGCTCAAAAAGAGTTAGATGAAAAACTGTCTAACTATAAAGGAAAGAAGGTTTCTGAAATTAAAGAGGAATTGGGATTATTTGAAAGAGATAGTAAAGCCTCTTTTGTAAATTTAGCTAGGAAGATGTTGAAAATAAGCAACAATCAATTTGGTTTATGTGATAACAAAGTACAAGCGGTTTTAAAAACGGTGCGTTTAACCGGAATGGAAACCCCAGCTGAAGCTATGTCTTTCATGTCGATTAATTTTGATGAATGGATGGCAGCAGATTTTTGGAAGAGTAGTTCTTTGTATGAATATTTTAAAAGCAAGACATTAATTCTCTTTATCTTTCAACAATATCCTACTGGTAAGCGTGTGGATGATAGTGAAATGACTTTCTTGGATGCCAAGGTTTGGAAGATGTCAGAATATGATATGAATCATGGTTTGAAAGAAGTGTGGGATCAAGTCCGCTACTTGATTAATGAAAGAAAACTCGAAATCACACCTGTAAAACAAAAGGGTGGAAAAATTATCAATAAAAACAATCTACCATCTGGTAAATTTAATTCACTCGGTCACTTAAGACCAGGCGGAAAAAATGGCGATGATAAAGTGGAGTTGCCGACAGGGCAGAGTATAGTAAAACAGCGCTTTTGGTTCAATATCGACTATGTAAAAGAAATTATAGATTTATAGGGGATGAGGAAATAATGGAAAACATTAATCTGTTTGATTTGTATAATGAGGGATTTGTTAAGGAGGGGGGACATGAGATTAATGTTCCTATCAAAAAAGCGAGTGGAGAAAAATATAGTGGTAAAACCTATGCCATCCCTTTAAAATATCTTTATTATAATGAGCAGAATGGTCGAATCGGTGTTGCACTGTCGGATTATGAAAGCGCTAATGGGAAATTGCATTCAGGGCATAACGAAGAATACAACATGATTGTTCAAAATATATTGACAAACGATAACGATAAGACCAAGAAAGACATGAAAGCCTTGAAGAGGGATATTGCAATGAAAGGCCAGAGTGAACCGGGCTATGTTTTAAGCGATGGGCGTGTCATTGATGGAAATCGCCGTTTTACAGCAAGACGATTACTTGATCAAGATCCTGCAATAACAGAACAACAATATTTCGAAGCAGTTATATTAGATGATTTATTTGTAGAAAACATTGATGACCGAAAGAAGATTAAGTCGCTGGAATTACAGATCCAATTTGGAAAATTGGGTAAAGTAGATTATGACCCGGTTGATAGAGCAATCGATGCTTACAAAACCGTTTCAGTGAATACTATTATGACTTCGATGGAATATTCTAAATTCGCCGGATTAAAACCTGATGAGGTTGGAAAATTATTGTATGAAGCAGAATTAACCGTGAAATTTTTAGAGTTCTTGAATACCAATCCAGATAATTATGCATTGGCCAAACAATTAGATTTAAATGGACCACTTCAAGACATGATTCCTCAGTATAAAAAATTCAAGAACACAGTAAACGCAGACCAATTATTGAACAGTTTGTTTGCAAAAATTATTCAGGTGCGTTCTGCCAAAGAGGATTATAAACAAGAATTCAGACAAATAATCAAACATGTTGTTGGTACAAAGAATGAAGTGAAATTCATTGAAGAAATGGAAGAGTCAACTGATATAATTGTAGAGGCCTTAGATAATAATGAGCCAATTAAGAACAATGTCGAATTGTTTACTCTTTTGAATCATAATCAAGAGGTTGTTCAAGCAATTGCAGAAGTTCAAAAGATTTCAAACAAGTACTCTGAAAAGGCAAAAAATCGTAAAGCACAAAACGAGCCAGTAAAACTTGCGGATAAGGCAATCACTGCAATTGAATCAATCGATAAAAGAATTGTCCAAGAATTGCCTAAAGCTGAAAGGCAGAAGTTAAATGAAAGTTTAGAGGAGCTAATGAAACAAATTGATGTGCTTCTTTCTATGGAGGGGTAAATTTGTTAAAGAATCTGCAAGGTCATCTTAAATCTAGTTATAACTCGATGATTCATAGTGTTTCAGATGAATTTTATAATCCAATATTGGGTGAATCTATTAGCTATAAACGAGTAAGTGGCTATTTTTCTTGTAAAGCACTTTCTATATATGCTGAAGGGCTAGATAAAATTGCTGAAAATGATGGCTATGTTCAATTCATCATTTCTCAAAATATTTTAGAAAAGGATTTTGAAGAAATTAAGAAAGGTTATTATGAACGCTCAAAAGGGGAAATCTTAACCCAGATTGATAAGCAACGTCTAGGAAATCTAGCCTACTTGATATCACAGGGTAAAGCAGATGTGAAGTTTGGTCTAGTGAAAAACGGTTTGTTCCACACAAAATGGGGATTATTTGAAGATACGCAGGGGGATATCATTTATTTCAATGGTTCACTCAATGAAACAGCAAATGCCATAGAGAATAATTTTGATTCCTTTGATGTGGATTTTTCTTGGGACGTAAGTAGCAATGTGCGTTCTCGCATAAATCAGAAAGCAGAAGAGTTTTCTCTTTTATGGAACGATAATTATCCGGGTGTTCAAGTAATTGATGCCACTGAAATTATTTATCCTCTTCTACAAGAGTTCGATATAGGAAAGATTCAAAGGATACAAAATCCTGTTAATAATTCCGTTATTTTTGATATGAACGATGTGCATTTCTTTTTCGTTGATAAAACTGAAGATGAAATAAGCACAAAAAAAACCTTTAAGAATAAATTCAGCTTTTATGTAGATGAAGACAAGGGGTATCCCTTTTTTAGGGGAGATTTAACTTATCGAGAAATTGAAAGGATAATTGAACTTGCCAATAAGCAAGCAGATAAACATCAGTTCAACTTTATCGTTTCTTCACGTGTAGATAGCTATATTAATGGTCAGAAGTATTCCATAGAAGAATATCGAAAATCAGGCTTGACCTTGAAGAATCAAGATAGCAGGTGGGATGAAGAGTTTGAAGAGTTTAAGGAGGTCGTGGAAGCAGCAGTTGCCAGACCTTTAAAAGCACTACAGCTTCGTTCAGCTATGTATATGTTCACACAAAAAAGAGCAGCCAATTTCTCTGTTCCAGGAGCAGGGAAAACCGCTATGTTACTAGGTGTTTTTGCCTATCTAAATAGCAAGAAAAAAGGAGTTCCCATTAAGCGATTATTAGTTGTTAGTCCAATTAATGCTTTTATGTCTTGGAAGGACGAGTTTCAAGAGGTCTTTCAAGACAAAAAGGATTTAAGGGCGCTCAGTGTTCATGATCAGTCTATTGGTGGGAACAGATATGCTCTAGAAGCTCTGTGGCCTTCTGCAAATTTGATTTTGATTAACTATGAATCACTACCAAAGTTTAAAGAGTCAATCATAAAATGCCTAGCCAATGATTCAGATACCATGCTCGTTTATGACGAGGTTCATCGTGTAAAAGGGGTACAGGCTAAAAGAGCACTTGCTGCTTTGGAAATCGCAGACAAGGCTGATTATCGCTATGTCTTAACAGGAACACCTATTCCTAATGGTTATTTAGATATATATAACATCTTGAATATCTTATTCAAGAAAGAATATAGTGCTTATTTTGGATTTGAGAAAAGTACGCTGAAAAATCCCGATATTAGGAAAATTGATGAAATCAATGAAAAATTGGTTCCTTATTTTTGGAGAACTAGCAAGGAAGATTTAGGTGTTCCATTAGCCGATAAAGACAATATTATAAAAGTACCTCCATCCAAAGAGCAGCTTCGCCTAGCAGAAATACTCTACACAACAACGCAAAATCCACTAGCGACCTGGATAAGAATGATTCAATTATCAACCAATCCTGAAATCGTCAATCAAGCGATAAATTACAGTGATTTAGGTTTTAGTGAAGATGCCAGTATAGATAATGATTCTTATGATCAGGTCAGCTCGAGAGTGAGAAAAGAGCTAGAAGAAAGCATTCATCAAGCGGCCATTGGTGAAGTAAGTGATTGGGATTTAGCAAATGTGGATTCCCCTAAATTCAATGCAGGTATTGAGCTTGTGATGGATATAGTGAAGAAACATGGGAAAGTCGTAGTATGGGGGCTATTCGTAAATACATTGAAGAAAATCACTCGTGTATTAAATGAAAGAGGTATCAATACAAAAGTGATTTACGGTGGTACACCTCGTGATGAACGCGATGATATCATCCGAACATTTAAAGAGAAAACAGATGAAATACAAGTGCTAGTATCTAATCCGAACACGCTTGGAGAATCGGTATCTCTACATCATATCGTCCATGATGCAGTCTACTTTGAATATAATTATAACTTGACCTTTATGCTACAATCACGCGATCGTATTCATCGACTTGGATTGCTTGAAAATCAAAGTACACGATATTACTATTTGATGACGGTGAGTGATGGAGAAATCTATAATTTTATTGACCAAAAGATTTATGAAAAGCTGGCTGAAAAAGAAGCGCGGATGAGGGAAGCCATTGATGGAGGTTACCTTGTTCCTGAGTTTGTTGATGATGAGATTGAGGAAATGAAGCGGATTATTGAATCAGAGCGCCGATTTTAAATCATCATAATGGGTTATACAACTATTTTATTGTTTATTCACTGGTGATTTTAGGGTGTTTTGTTATATTTCGAGTCAAAATTCCCATTGGAAATTAGAATAAATATCCAAAAGGACCGAGGGAACTATTTCTTTGGTCCTTTTTGGTATTTAATTCTGAAATTTTTCTCATTAAATAGTATCTCTGATTAACCTCTATTATCCTTCAATAGAATAGTAGATGTAAAGGAACTCCAAAATATACAATAAAAGCAGATTATGGAGTTGTTTTTTTAGGTGTTCTTATTTGTACTGAACAGGAATCAAATAGCCTAGTGTGCGGATTCTAACATTGCTAAACCAGTTTACCTAGTTATTTAATTCTAAAACCAATTCTTCTAAACTTGCGAAGTGACGATTGCGAACGAATCCTGTTTTAAAGATTTTGTAGGTTGCTTTCGCTACGGCATTCTCTTAAGGACAGCCTTTCACACTTAATGAACGCTGGATTTTGAATGTTTCTAATGTGTCATAGATCAGTTTGTTTTTGAATTTATTTCTCCAATCGGTATGAGATAAGGTAATCCGATTTAAGTTTGTTTTCACCGATGCGAAAGTTTGAGGCATAAACTTCACATCTTTCTTTTGGCCTGCGCTATAATCAATGATTTCTTGATTAAAGAGCTCAACTCATAAAAATAAGCCCATTTTTTCTTCACATGGACGTATTTTCCTTTTGAAGACAAGAGTTCATTACCCTGAAGAAATAAAGTGGAAAGTAAGTGAAATGAAAAAGGATGGTTATTTAAATCGTACCATTTTCGGGGGCATTTCAGTTATTGGTGGTTTTTATTTTTTAGAAAGTTTTTTTGCTATCGATGACAAATATTTTATAGCGATATTTTTGTTGACATTTGGTATAATATGACTGTGGAAAAATTCCATGACTAATAATCTTGTTATAATATATAAAGCGGGTTTAATATTAGCTATTAAAAAAGGAGGAAACTACTGTGAATTTCTTTAAAATCCTATTTCAGCCAAATGATAAGAAAAAACCTTTTTATAAGCAGATATCTTTGAATAATGTCATAGTGGGTGAAAATGGATATTCTTATGGAATTCAATATTCTCCTCAATCTTTTAATGACTGGTTAATGGATGATAATATATATAAAATCTTTTTGGAGAGTACAGTAAAACAACTTATAATGAGTAATCATAAGTTTTTAGATCTTATAACAGCACAAAAAAGGCTCAATTTAACTCTCGTCGATTGTGAATTTAAAAATATTGATATTGAGGATGTATTAGATGGTGAAGAATTTGATTCGGAACTATTAAAATCAGTTATAGAAGACTTTGAATATCCGATCATGAAAGTTTACTTCCGCACAAAAAATCGCCACTTGGTTACTTTAAAATCAAATGGTGTACTAGGAATAGACGATGATCTATCTGAAAATGAACTTGATGATATTAAAAAACTAATAGATTTTCTTGGTTTTGGACCGGTGATGCTTGTATGAAAGATAAAATTATGCAATCATTAAAAACGTTTATAATTACACTGATTGTTGCATTTATAGCCACTGATCAACAGAACTTTGTATATAATATTTTAAAGACATTAGGTTATGAAAATGAAATTTTAAAGAAGACAGCTTTAAGTGCTGTAATTACATTCATTATAGCAATTGTATTAATTTTAACTTCATATGTATGGTCGAAAATAAAAGCTAATATAAAAAGAATGAATGTCTCACTGGTAACAAAACTAGATGGGACAAAAAGAAGTAATTGTAAGTTTATACCAAATGATTGTGAATATGATGAAAAAGATGTTGAGATAGAAATTGTTCTTAATCCAGGAGGATGGCTTTCGAATCTATTGATAAAAAAAATGGGATTAAAACTTAATATATATTTTAATCCTGAAATATTAGATGTTTCTTTTTTTGATAAGTGGGATTCAGATACAGCTGGGGCATTTAGATTATCAGAACGAAATATCTCAATTGATTTACTTGGAGAAATTGAAATTAAAGGAAAGACTTTTCCAGAAAGAAGTCATAGATTAAACGAACAGTTTAAAGTAAAGCCTATTAGAGTGAAAAATGATGTGACTGCTTTGGATTATGTGATAACAACAGAAAAATTCGGATATATTACAAGGATAATCTCAGGGACTTTATTATCAATTGAGTGTGATCCATTGAAAGTAACTTGTAGGGGGGAATAGAATTGGCAGTTTCTAAATTAACTTGTAAATTGTTTAAACTAACAGAGATAACTAGTTTGGCTGATGTAGAAAAAAATATACTAAATAAAAGTTATGCTGAAGCACTTAAAATATCTAAAAAAGATACTAAGCAAGCAGAGACTTTATCTGATGATGAAAAAAACTTTTATTATACATGGGAAGACTTATCTGAACTAAATGAAATTGAATTAACTGAAGCAAATGAAGAATCTGACCAGAATATTGCTCAATTTATGTTTGCTACTGCAAATATTGAATATACAAAGAAAAGAAAGAAGAATTCAATTGGTCAATTTCTTCCTAAAGCAGACAGAGTTAACGATACTCAAGTTATGACGTACTTTTTTTGTATGAATGATTCTGTTTATATAATTATTTGCACATCAAATGAGTTTCATGTAGAGAGGGTAAAAAAACTTATTGGAACCAATTACATAGCTAAGCAGGATTATACTTATGATATTCAATCTGATTTATTTAATTGGCTATTTTTTAAGTTTACTCAGAATAAAGGCTCTCTAGCAGACGGACTTAGGTTAATGAATATAAGTGGTTTTATTGGTAATATCGGTGATGAACAAAACATTTTTAAAGGAACATCAGATCAAACATCGGAACTTATAATAACTAAAGCTTTTATAAGTAACGGAGAAACTCTAAAAACAATTACTGCTAGGTTGAAAAATAAAGACATAGACATTGTTTTTACAGTTGATGATAAGTCTAATACTCAAATTTATACAAATCAATCAGAGGTATTGAAACTCCTTGAATTTCAAAATGATAATACTTTCTTTATTATTTACTTATATAGTAAATTAATACCAGAATTAAAATCATTATATAATGATGCCTCTACTCAGTTTCTTTCTGAAGAAAAAAAACAGTTCTCTGAAAAAATAGGTTTAGAGGTAATAGAATCGATAATAAAACAAAACCGCATAGCATTAGAAGATATTTCAGTTTTATTTGATAGTTCACCAAAAACTACAGCAAGTTGACAAAAGGGATAGATATGTTTTTATCCCCTTTCTTCCTCTTTCTTTTTAGCTTCTTCTCTTCCGTTTCTTTCTTAGCCTGTTCCTTGGCTTTAGCCTTTTCATCTTTTTCAGCTTGAGCCATGGCTTCTGTTTCTTGGGCTATTCTCGCTTTATCTTCTATATTAATCTCGTATATTGTACCGCCAACTATACAAAGAATAACGGCTGTAACTAAAGCTATTGTTAATTTCCTTCTAAGTGGCTTTAACCTCTCCGCGAATAAAGAGATTAAAAGCACCGCTATAAGAGTAAGAGAAGCTCATCCTCCTAATATACTAATTACCATAAATAAATTATTCATTCTATTTTCGATCCTCAAATATCTTTATGGAATTAGTCTAACATAAAAATACCAAAGTATTGGTTTTAGTTTATTTTTTCTACATATTCCCCTTGCACCTCACCCAACGTCACCCCCTAACCTAAAGAAGACAAATCAAAAAGGGGGACCAAACCACTCATGAAAACCACCACAAAAGAAAAAAGAAACACCATCATCATGCTACTACTCTCAGCCGCGATAGGAATCTTTTCACCACTACTCATGTACATCACACTGGCACGTAAAAGTGAGGTGTACAAATACCATTGCCGAAAGGCGTTCAACTTTCATTTGTTAATCTTTCTTCTATTTAATATTAGTTCGCGTATTAGTGATGTTTTGTTTTGGATTGTGTTTGCCTTTGAGGTAGTTCAAGTGATCTTTGTTGCGTGGAAAGTAATACGCGACGAGCCATATCGTTATTTCATTCGAATTCCTTTATTTAAAGAAGATAAGTATGTCGTGGAAGGAGAATAGGTGATGAAACAAGAAGTGGAGATAAAGGGAAAGCGATTTTTCGCTATGATTACAGTGTTGTTTATTGCGATTTATATTGTTTTACGAAAAAGAAAGTATGAGTACTTCTATGATGGTATTAGCGAGTATGAAAATCGTTATAGAGGTAATGTTCCTTTTTTATTACTTGTTGTAGGTTTATTTCAATGTTGTAGGCAGAATGAGATGAGTTTTTCTCATATGCTTCAATATGTGAGAAAGAAGTTAGTGAAGTAGGTGATGATATGGCGTGGATGATTAGTGAGTTTGCAGGTGTTGGGGATGTTACGGTGCGGACGCTTCGTTATTATGACAAGATTAATTTATTAAAGCCAAGCGATTATACTGAGGGTGGGCATCGGTTATATACGAAAGATGATTTGTATGTGCTACAGCAAATTCAATCGTTTAAGCATCTCGGTTTTTCGCTTGGTGAAATTCAAAATATTATATTGCAGCGTGATATAGAGACGAAAGATTTTTTAAGACAGATGCATTTTCAAAGGGAATTGCTTTTGGCGGAGCAAGAAAGAATTGCGAAGGTGCTTTCGCATATGGATGAGATGACGAAGAAGTTTCAAAAGGAAGAACGAGTGGATGTTGCTTTGTTTTCTTCTTTTCTTCAAACTTTTATATGGGAGAAAGAAAATAAAGAATGGTTAGAGGAACATTTTTTAAAAGAGAGTGTTCAAGCTTTTTATAACAATAAGGAATTAAAAGAAAGGTTTGATCGGCGTTTTATGGATGTGATAGGAAAGTTGAAAAAGTATAAGAAAGAGGAGAAGGATCCGAGTCATCATGACGTTCAAGTTACCTTGAAGGAATTTTTCAATGTAATAGAAGAAGTAACGAACTATCTTGATACACCTCAAAGTGATATAGAGGATATAATCAAACAATCAAAAATCCCATTAGCCGAATTCCCCGCTCTTTTTACGGATGAGGAAGAACAGTATATAAAAGAAGCAATCAATAAAATATAGCCTGTAAGTAAACAGTTTCCCTATTAGTAATAAAATGGGGAAGCTGTCTTTCTATTTTATTAAGACTAAAAACTATTTTCGATATGATGCTATATTCTTTTTTTCATTGATTATCACTGTAATACAAATCCTTCCGTTTATTTCCTTTATAAGTATTTTTACAGGTAGTTCATTTGATAAGTGTTAATTCGTATTATCTGACAAATCAATCAAATAATTTTGTATTGAAAAAAATATTAAAATATGGGAATATATAGTTTGAATGAAATTAATCGTAATTAAATAAAAGGATGAGAGGGATAAGCGATTTGAATACTTTATTTGCATTATTATTTTTTGTATGCTTAATAGCATTAATTATTGGGATTATTAAACCTCAATTAGTAGTTAGATGGGGATCAGAAGAAAAAAGAAATAGAAAAAGTGTACTAAAGTTCTATGGAATAGGCGTAGTAGCAATGTTTATTTTATTTGGTGTAACTTCTGAGGGTACGAAAAAGACAGAAGAAGCACAAACTGAGGCTAAGCCAGCTAAAGCTGAACAGAAGAAAGAGTTAACAGCAGAGGAAAAAGCAGCAGCAGAACAAGCGGCGGCAGAGAAAGCAGCGGCAGAGAAAGCGGCAGCAGAGAAAGCAGCAGCGGAGAAGGCAGCAGCAGAACAAGCAGCGGCAGAGAAAGCAGCAGCGGAGAAAGCGGCAAAAGAGGAAGAAGAGCGAATTGGATATGAAACAGGAATTACATATGATCAACTAGCCAGAACACCGGATGAGTTTAAAGGAAAGAAAGCTAAATTTACAGGGAAAGTCCTTCAAGTAATGGAAGGAAAAGGCGAGACGCAATTAAGAGTAGCGGTTAATGGAAATTACGATAAAGTATTATACGTTGTTTATAAAAGTGACATTCTAAATTCAAGAGTGTTAGAAAAAGATAATGTTACTGTTAAGGGGAAATCTGCAGGTATATATACTTATAAATCTACTATGGGTGGCGAAATTAGTATTCCAGCAATGTTAGTAGAAAAAATTGATATTAATTAATAAGAAGCAACAAAGCAGTTTAACAACTAGTTAAACTGCTTTTCCATTATAATAGAAGAAAAACCAAACGGAGGGAAATCCACATGCCAACCTACAACAAACTAATCCGAAACAAAATCCCACAAATAATAAAAGCTAACGGAAAAACACCCACAACAAGAATTCTAAACGAAGATGAATACATAGAGGAAATCTGCAAAAAAACACAAGAAGAACTAACCGAATATCTAGAAGCAGACACAAAAGAACACAAACTAGAAGAACTATCCGCCTCCTAGAACTAATAAACGCCCTAGTCGAACACGAAGGCACAACACTAGAAGAAATCAACAACATCCGTAAAAAGAAAGCAAAAGAAAGAGGCGGCTTCTCAGATCGAGTCTTTCTAATTGAAGTAACCGATAACTAGCCCCTCATAAGCCCCTTCCAAGCCCCTACCAAGTAATAAATCACTAAGAAAAAACACAACAAAAACAAAAACACCAACAAACACCGTAGTAGTAGTCAAAAAAATTTTTAAAATAACACGCCAAAAACCCGCTCAGTCTCCCATATATATTATGAAGGGGCTTTTAATTTTGAACGGAGACGGGAGGAATTAGGATGGCGGTGTATCGTAATGTGCAGGTGAATTTTTGGCAGGATGATTTTGTTTTGGATTTGACGCCGGAGGAGCGGTATTTTTATGTTTACTTATTAACTTGTTCGAAGACGACGCAGTGTGGGATTTTTCCTTTTCCGAAGCGGTTAGCTGAGATGGAGACGGGTTATAATCGGGAGACTGTTGATAAGCTTGTGCAGCGCTTCATTGATTATGGGAAGATTCTGTATGATGCGGATACTCGGGAGTTATTCGTTTTGAATTGGCTTCGTTATAATCCTGTGACGAATACGAATGTGGAGAAGTGTGTGCTACGTGAGCTTAAGGGTGTGAAGAATAAGGAGTTTGTACATATGTTTCTTCAGAAGTGCGTAGAGGAGGAGCTGAATGTTCCGATGCTTTTAGCGCATTTCGGTATGCCGAGTGATTTAGCTGTGGATGATGTTGAGCCAGATCCAGTTTGTGAGGAGACAGAGGAAGAAGAGGTTATAGAGGAAGAAACGGGAAGTCGCGTGTTTTCTTTTTATGAGCAACATTTCGGTAGTTTGTCTCCGCATACTGTGGAGGAACTGAGTGCGTGGATGGATGATTTGTCAGAGGAGCTTGTGCTGAAGGCTCTTCAAATTTCGTATGAGAATAAAAATCGGAAGATGGCTTATGTGAAGGGGATTTTGCGTGGTTGGCACGGGAAAGGGTTTACGAAAGTGTCTGAGGTTGAGGCGGATGCTGCGAATTTCCGGAAGAAGGGGTCGTCTGTTAGTACGGGGGAGACGGAGGAGTTTTTGGCGAGGTGTGAGGAGTGGGAGAAGAATGCGCCGTCTGAGGAAGAGTTGCAGCGCTTTTTAGCGGAGCGCGGGTGGCGTCCATGAGTATTCAAAATGTGGAGGCGGAAAAGACGGTGTTAGGTTCTCTATTACTTGATGGAGAGCTTATTAAGGAGTGCCGTTTGACGGAGCAGTATTTTTCTCTGTCAGTGCATAAGTCTATATTTCAGTTAATGCGAAAAATGGAAGAAGAGGGGCAACCGATTGATCTTGTGACGTTCATTTCTAGGGTAGATCCGAAGTTTTTAGAGGGGATCGGGGGAATGGAGTATTTTATAGGGTTAATGGATGGTGTGCCTACAACTGCCAACTTCTCTTATTATGAGGGGCTTGTTCGAGGTGCCTGGAAAATGTATCAGGCTGGTGTTCTCGGGCACAAGATGGGGGAGCGTCTTATTGCGGAGAAGAGTGAGAAAGTTATCGGTGAGACGATTACGGCACTTTGTGAGTTAGAGGAGAAAGACTCTGTATGTGAGTTTGATTTGAAGGATGCGTTAGTTGATTTGTATGAGGAGCTTCATCAAGATGTAAAGGAGATTACTGGTATTGAGACTGGTTATACATCGTTAAATAAAATGACGTGCGGATTGCAGGAAGGTGATTTTGTCGTTCTTGGTGCGCGTCCTTCTATGGGGAAGACTGCGTTTGCGCTTAATGTTGGACTGCATGCGGCGAAGTCTGGAGCGGCGGTTGGATTGTTTTCGTTAGAGATGAGTAGTAAGCAATTGTTAAAAAGGATGGCTTCTTGCGTAGGCGAAGTGTCAGGAGGTAGGCTGAAAAATCCGAAGCATCGTTTTGCGATGGAAGATTGGGAGAAGGTAAGTAAGGCGTTTGCGGAGATTGGTGAGTTGCCATTTGAGATTTACGACAATGCAGGCGTTACGGTACAAGATATTTGGATGCAAACTCGTAAGTTAAAGAGGAAACACGGTGATAAAAAGCTTTTAGTCATTGTAGATTATTTGCAGCTTATTACAGGCGATTCGAAGCATAAGGGCAATCGATTTCAAGAGATTAGTGAGATTTCTCGTAAGCTTAAGTTATTAGCGCGTGAGTTAAATGTTTGTGTAGTAGCGTTATCACAGTTATCTCGTTCTGTAGAGTCGCGGCAAGATAAGCGTCCGCTATTATCTGATTTAAGAGAGACGGGACAAATTGAGCAAGATGCGGATGTCATTATGCTTATGTATCGAGAGGATTATTACGATAAGGAAACAGTGCAGAAAGAGATGACGGAGATTCATGTGGCGAAGCACCGGAATGGGCCTGTGGGGAGTTTTAAGCTGAGGTTTTTGAAGGAGTTTGGGCGGTTTGTGGAGAGGGAGAAGTAGTGAGAGGAAGGTGTTTTGAAAATAGCATGTGCATGTGAACCAAAGTTGTAACGCTAATTTTATAAGTTATATAATAAAGAAAATGGTAACTAATAGTTAAGGGGGATTAGCTATTGGCAGGGAATGATATTTCTTATCATAATAAAGATATTCTGATGAAGTTTTTAAGTGAATGTTATAGGGATAAAGGGCTTGAAGCATATGGGTTAAAAGGTTATCCAAGAATAAAAGAATTGTTGCTAAATGAATTTTCGAGAGTTCGTGCAGATCAAAGGCGCTCAGATACTTTATTTGAAATGGAAGATGGTTCAATTTTAATGTTAGAGTATGAAAGTAATAACCGTTTCCTCGAAAACCATTTGAAGTATATGGATTATGCGAATCAAATTATGTATCGTTACTATAATAAGAGGAAAGAGTTACCGGATATTCGAATCGTAGTTATTTATACAAGTGAGGTAATGAATCCTATAGAAGAAATAGATGTATGTAGTATACGTTTAAATTCTAAAGCGGTTTTACTAAATGAATACAATGGTGATGCCATTCTTCAAAAGATTATTAGAAAAATGGAAGAAGGAAAATTTTTGACGGATGAAGAAACCATGAAATTAATACTTGTACCACTTATGCATAGTAGAGAGAAAAGACAAATTTTAATTGAAAAAACGATAGAAGTAGCAAAGTGTATCTCCGATGAGCAAGAACAAATTCAAGTTATTGCTGGGATTCTTGTAGCTACAGATAAATTTATTGATGAAGACTACGCGAAAAAGGTAAAGGAGTGGTTACGGATGACAAAAGTAGGTCGTTTATATGAGCAAGAGAAGCAAGAAGAAATTGATAAAGCACTTTCGGCAGCTGGAATGCTCTTTAAAGGAATGAGTGTAGAAGAAATAGCTAAAAAATTAGATGTAACAATTGAAAAGGTAAAAGAGTGGGAGAAGCGTTTATCTCATTAATCGCCGGGGGAATGGCAGCGTTTGTATAAATTTATATAAAAATAGCCGACTGTTTACTATATAATAGTCGGCTATTTTTGTACGGAGAAGTTGTTAGGTTTAATACGCAAATCTTTTGGTTTGCTCTTGAATATGTTCCTCATTTCCCCATAAAGAAAGATCTTCTCTCTGCAGTAATCCATTGCTGCAAGTCATCTTGGCTACGTCGGACAAGTCGATTTACTAAAACATCATGCCATACATAATCCTCTAATAAGTATATATGAACGGGGTCATCTGTATAAAAAGCAATATTACGCTCTTCAAGTGATGGTCCATAAATCATTTCTTTAGAATCTATCGATACAATAAACCAATGTTCTGTAGACAAGGTTTCTGTATAAGGTGTTATGCGATGGGCTTCTAGATTTTTAATGGGATTTTCAACATGTAGGGTAATACCTTGTATTGTAACTTTATCAGCTACTTCAGATAGATCTTCTTTTAACGCTTCATACATCTCATCCCACATTGAAATGACAATACGTCGTTCTGCTTTTTTTATTAATGCCTGACAATAGCTAATGATTGTTTGATTGTCTTTTAAAGTAATCACTCGATTATCTGTTTTTTCTTCGGAAGTTTCTAGTTTTTTTAATGAATCACTTATTCCTTCATATGTAGACTGCCATTCTGATTGCGCCTTCTGTAAAAAGATTTCAACAGGTAGAGGTGAATAGCGAGTGGTGTCATTTATTTCTTCTTTCATGACAATTCCTTTTTCTACAAGGTTACCTAAAATCTCATAAATTCGCGCTCTTGGGACACCCGAATCTTTACTCACTTGGTAGGCTGTGACAGGCCCTTGTTTAACAAGAGATACATAAGATTTAGCTTCATATTCATTGAAACCAATTTTTTTAAGCTGTTGCACTATGTAGTCCACTTTTTTCGTCCTCCGATGTTTGCTTTTATATTTCAACGTTACAATAACTGTTTACATTTAGCAAATTATTAGTTACTATTCGAATAGTGACTAAAGGGGAGGTTAATAGTATGGATTTTTATTTAGACCCATCTGTATTAATGATTTTGATTGTTTTTGGATTTGTAGCTGCATTTATTGATTCAGTTGTAGGTGGTGGCGGACTCATTGCTTTACCAGCTTTATTATTTACAGGATTGAATCCAGCAAGTGCAGTAGCCACGAATAAATTAGCATCAACAATGGGGAGTGCAACTAGTAATATTGTGTTTTATCGTTCTGGTAATCTTGATTTGAAATCGGCGTTTAAATTAGTTCCGCTCACTTTCATAGGTTCCATAATAGGGGCATGGACCGTTCATTTAATGAATCCAGAAGTATTGAAGCCATTAATGCTGATCATGCTTGGTGTGGTCGCTATTTATACGATATTCAAGAAGGATTGGGGAAGTATTTCCACTCATAAAAAAATGTCTGGTCGACACGTCATTATTTTTACCTTTTTTATTTTTGTTATTGGTTTTTATGATGGATTTCTAGGTCCTGGAACAGGTTCGTTTTTAATGTTTTCTCTTTTATTTATTGGGTATGACTTTTTAAAAGCAGCAGGTAATGCGAAGCTTCTTAATTTAGGAAGTAATATTGGTGCATTGTTGATGTTTATGTATGTAGGGCAAGTAAACTATGCATATGGTTTTATAATGGGGATTGCTCAAATTGCTGGAGGGATTGTTGGCTCCAAATTCGCTATAAAAAAAGGCAGTGGGTATGTTCGTGCTCTTTTCATTACAGTAACTTGTTTATTGTTAGCGAAAAATCTGTATGACTATATTCAGTAAGTAATTAAAGAACGTAGAAAAGGTCAAATATGTAGATTACATAAAATATAAGAAGACACTAGGGAGAAAATTCCTTTTAACATTTTTTAGATGCTACCTTATTTGAAGATAGCATCTAAAAAGAAAATCTAAGTGAAGAGAATGAAAATAATATAAACTCATATTTTTCTATGTAAAATTTCATTTGTTTTGTTTACATAATATCTTTACAATCATTTGATAAAATAAAGTCAACTGCATATTGTGAGAGTGGATGGTTATCCCTTCTTTCTATTCGGAAGGAAAGGAGGTGATAATATAGAGTTTTTGTTTGACCTTGTAAAAGAGTTTGTCAAAGCGACTGTGCGCGAAGTTTCAGCGTATTTTTTGCGGAAGCAACTTCTGGATAAGGACAACAAAAAACCCACTCCGCGCCGTAGGAAGCAAAAGGGTGGGTTTCGTAAAAAGAAATAGCTTATAATAACTACCACCCATACGGTAGCAGTTAGGGAAGAGATGTTAGTGCATCTCTTCTTTTTATTATATGCCATTTTATTTGATGTCACACTTATATAGTATTCTACGGAAAATATATCATATTCCTATTTTGTGGTCAATTTGATTGCATGATTGAAAAGGTGTAGTCTTATTCCTCTTCAAACTGAAAAATATCCCGATTAATAAGTTGATGGAGATACCTATCCATTTCAGCAGCAGAAACTTTTCTTTCACTTTTAAACCACCATGCGCTTAATGAGGTGATTGCCCCTGAATAAAATTCAATGATTAAATCATTGGGCATCGTATGATTTTTGTGCAGTTGATTTAACGCTTCTATTTCTTGTTTTCTCGTTTCGTGACTTAAATGCTGTGTTCGGTTAATAAATTGTTCATCAGACATTTGCGTTTCTAATATTTTACCGATTTCTTCATGGTGTAGAAATTGTTCCATTACTTGAAATGGTTTACTTAATCGATCTGAAACCGGTATTTCAGCAATCATCTTGCTGTATCGTTTAAATCCAAATGCTAATAAAGCATCTTTATCTTCGAAGTGTTTATAAAAGGTTGTTCGGTGTACCATTGCGCGGTCACATATTTGGTTAATCGTGATCGTACTATATTTCTGTTTTGATTGCGTCATTAATTCAAATAAGGAATCCCACAGTAATTTATGTGTACGTCTAATACGTAAATCAAGTTGTTTTTCACTATCGTTCATCTACAATTCTCCTTTTTTGTAGATTAAATATACAGTGGCTGAAAATTGATTCTCCCTTTTTAATCTACATATGTATATTATATTACATGTGTTTAGGTATATTTAAAGTTTTTTAAGTAAGAAACAGGAGGAGAATCTGTAAATGAATATGACAACTAAGAGCCCTGCAAGTGGCAAAGTTGATACTTCTAATTTGAAACATACCCCCATTTTAATTGCGTTACTTTTAGGAGCAATGGTTGCATTATTAAATGAAACATTACTTGGTAATGCGTTAACGGTATTAATGAAAGAATTTGACGTAACAGCTTCAACGATTCAATGGCTTTCTACAGCATACATGTTAGTAGTTGGGGTTTTAGTTCCAATTACAGCGTTACTTCAGCAATGGCTCACAACGAGACAAATGTTTTTGATCGCTATGGTAACGTTTTTAGCTGGTACATTAATTGCGGGATTTGCACCGACATTTTCCGTTTTATTAATTGGCCGTATCGTCCAAGCTGTAGCGACGGGGTTAATTACACCGTTATTAATGAATACGATTTTAATCATCTGTCCACCTGAAAAACGTGGTGCGACAATGGGGTTAATCGCACTCGTGATGATGGCAGCTCCGGCAATTGGCCCTACATTATCTGGAGTAATTGTGGATTCATTAAATTGGCGCTGGTTATTCTATATTGTTATTCCTATCGTGATCATTTCCATTATGATTGGGATGAAGTACATTCAAAATGTTTCAGAGTTAACAAGGCCAAAAGTAGATTACCCATCTATCCTTTTATCGACATTAGGATTTGGCGGGCTTGTGTATAGCTTTAGTGCATCGGGTGATTTAGGATGGTCCGATGCAAAAGTGTATGGCACTTTAATTGTTGGGCTTATCTCATTATGTATTTTTGCCGTTCGACAATTGAAAATTGAGAATCCAATTTTAGAATTACGAGCATTTAAAGTTCCGATGTTTACATTATCAGTTGGATTAATTGTCATTGTGATGATGTCGTTATTTTCAACGATGACTTTATTACCGATGTTCCTGCAAACCGTTTTACTCGTTACAGCTTTTAAATCAGGAATTATCATGCTTCCGGGAAGTGTTATTAGCGCCATAATGGGACCAATCGCAGGTAAACTATTTGATAAATTTAGTCCGAAAGTTATTATCGTTCCCGGCATTGTCTTAGTAGGAATTGCAATGTTCTTATTTAAAGGCATTACTCCTGATACATCAATGGTACAAATTATTGTCATGCATAGCGTATTAATGGTTGGACTCATGTTTGTCATGACAGCACAAACATACGGTTTAAATCAATTAACACCAGATTTATATCCGCACGGAACAGCACTATTTAGTACGTTGCAACAAGTAGCTGGTGCAATTGGTACAGCTATCTTTATTTCGAAAATGTCTTCAGGAACAACTAAGTATATGGAAAGCTCCGCAAATCCACTGGATCCAGTAGAGAAGTTAAACGGTTTAACTTCAGGGTTCCAAGGTGCATTTGCACTTGGGTTAATCTTTATTATTGTTGCATTTATCGTGTCGTTATTCTTAAAAGAAGAGAAAGAAGGAGTAAAGGCAGCGAGGGTTTTACAGAACGAACATTAAGGTTTATATAAAAAAGACATCTTTCCCTAGAAAAGATGTCTTTTTTATATTTTTTTCGTAACACTTGTTTTGGGTGTCTTCATACATAAGAATTGGTATGTACAATAATTATCCTTTTTGAGAATAAGGATGCAAAGCCGTACTAATAACTAATAGTTCACCAGATGATTTAGTGACATCGTATATAGATCCTGTTATGAGAATAGGCATAGCGATGATTATAAAGTTATTATATTTGCATTAAACGATTTGCGCGTTTTTTATAGTAAAAATTAGAGCCTCTTCAATAAAAAGGAATTAAATATGGTATTCTTTAGTTAATATATTTAAACGAAGACAGGGGAAATGAAGATGGACAAGAAGCTAACGTATTGGCTAGCATCTATTATAGGGGGAGTAGTACTTGCAACTGGTATGACTTATGGAATGTTACAGTTTGCTGAAGTCCCGCTTGGGAGTGAGGACCATGTTTTTGCAGAGGTTAATAAAGAAGACACACTATCGAATGAAGCAGAAGTGAAAGGCTCAAATGCACAACTTCACATTACAGTAACTTCTACTGAAGAAGAAGTGATTTCAGCTATGCATAGCATGACTCATCAAAAAGTAAAAGCGTGTGAAGGAAAGGGAGCAACCCCTATGTCCAAAAAGAATGCAGAGAAAGTAAGAAACATTCTAAACGGAAACAATTTCAAGAATAAAGAAGAGCTATTAGAAATTACTGAAAGATGGGCAAATAGAGATTTTAGTAAAATTTTAGAAGAACATAACTATTTTATTAAACTTCAAGGTGGCAAGATAGGTGAAGCTACAGTAATGGATAAGATAGACGAGAAAGTATTCTGTTTCAATACTTTCGGTGATGATGTAACGGCCGCATTAGTTAAATCAGGAGATCTTCAGCCACGTTAAAGTGTCTTTCTCAATTATAAGAAAAGCCTCAAGTATTCATATACTTGAGGCTTTTCCAATGGAAAGATAGGAATGATCCGAATTCCTTACATTAAGAACAAAGTGGAATTACTCCTAAACCAATTAATAAAGCTGCAGCAACTGCTGGAATTGGTACAGGAATTTGAATACCTTCTACAAACAAGAAATACTGACCACTTACTATTTTAAAACAAACTAATTGCATGGCTATTCCTCCCTTCTTTTAGAATTAATACATTATATTAATTTATCTATTTATTGTTATAGTTGAATTATTCATTTTTAAAAATATAGTTAATATGTGAATAGTTTTCGAAAGGACCTGCTCAATCAATACGAAAAAACATAAGATGAAACGAATCCATTAAAATACATGAGTGAACCTTAGTTTTCCCCTCTTATCTAAAGGAGGAACTATTATGGGTTATGGTGGTAGTTGTGGCGGTTGTGGCTTCTCGGGAGGCTTTGCTTTATTAGTTGTGTTATTCATTTTATTAATCATCGTTGGAGCTTCTTGCTTCTGCTAAAAACTATTGGAAAAGACACTCATATGGAGTGTCTTTTCTTTCGTGCAAAATGATTCCTGATAATATCCAACTGTATATAGTATACGGTATATTTTTTCCTCATTAGACATATAAAAATGTTGGAGGGATGTTATGAAACTAGTAGGGAAGCACATTTATATTCGGCTTTATAAAACTGCTGATGCTAACGAGTTAGCTAACTTACATATTAGAAATCGCGAATTTTTTCAACAAGTTTGCCCGTTGCTCCCAGAAGTTTTTTATACAGAAGAACATCAAAAAATACGTCTTGAACAAGCTCTAAAAAAGACAGCTGAAGGGCAAGTATACCCTTTCGGAATCTTTTTAAGAGAAAATGATAAACTGATTGGAGACATTTCATTAACTCAAATTGTTAGGGGAGACCCCCAAAGCTGTTATACGGGATTTACTTTAGATAAGGAGCATAATGCAAAGGGCTATACAACAGAGGCTCTTCAACTTGTTGTAGATTTTGCTTTTAGGGAATTAAAGCTACATAGAATTGAAGCAGGAGCGATGCTTGATAATATAGCATCTATTCGTGTATTAGAAAAAGTAGGGTTTAAAAAAGAAGGTATAGCGAAAGAAAATATAAGGATTAATGGCAAATGGACAGATCATCAAATATTAGCTATTATCAATAGTTTGGATGTGTAAGCTTATTTTGATTCCAATAACGATAATTATGTAAAGGGCTGTCTATATCGACAGCTTATTATATTTTTTGCTTAGCGTGATTTTTTCGGAATGCTGGCGGCAGCCCATCGCTATCAAGTTAATAAATTGATTGTTCCCTAAAGCAAAAAAATGAACTTAATTCTCATAGATAAATATAGAGAGAAGAAATTCTGTTTTTGGAGTACCTCAAAATCTTGGCTTGATGGGCATGGGGTAGCGTCAGGCAAAGTCGGATTTAAGTTCACCCATACTAGATGTGAAAGAACCCAATAAAAAAGCAATGACCCTTTTTTATAGTTATGATGTAATCACTACAAAAACATAATAACCAACCAAAAGATCATTGCAATGGATAACATTATTTGCTTACAACTAAAGGTTTATAAACTTTCTTGTCAAACAAATACATAATATGGCTAAGTACCAAGAAAAATACTATAAGGCCACCGATGTAGACAAGGGATTTTGCTCCTATTCTGTCATAGTCAAAGAAAAAGTAAGCATAATGTACTGGCTTCCCATCAATTGGCGATATATTGTACACATATCCCATTAGACCTGCGATAGTAGCAAATGCCACATATGAGAGCGGGTATATCAAAACATAATATACATCTCGGTATTTTAAATGATTAGATTCTGTAAATAGAAAATAATCCACAAGGCAAAGAATAGGTGTAATCAAATGTACTGCAAGATTATCAAATTTCCAAAGATAAAAACTTCCACCCATTGTAAAGGTAGTAGGAGCAAGCAACACCCAATAAACGATAAGTGTTAAAAGTAAATCAATTACACATATCATTTCAAAGCGTGGAAAATAGCCAGCACTTCCCGTCTTCCCATCATTTATCAATCCCTTAACTGTACGTATAGTAAGTATACTAAACAAGATCAGTGCTAAAAAATTACTTTGGATAGTATAGTACATAAATATCTTAAAATTCATTTCGCCCGATTGGATGCCCATACGTGATAATAGACCATATAATGCAAAAATAAGGCTACCAATTCTAAATAATACTGCTATCACTCTATTATGTATCATACGATTCCTCCTAATTTATATTAATATCATTTCATTCAACCAAATATTCATCCATCATTTCATCTTAAATTTTTACATGAAACGTTATTTTAGCGTTTTAGCGAAGCTTTGTCAAAAATTTACCCTTACCTTCATTTGGATTTTTAGATTGACTGTTACTATTCAGCCTTAATGATTAAATAAAAACTATAAATAGACCAGTCTATAGTTGGACTGGTCTACCTGTAAATGCCTTTTCTATTGATTCTAGAATAGAGAGTTGTTTCCTTTTACAAGTCTCAACAAAGCTCATAACCGTGCAATATAATTCATTTCCGCTTTGTTTTCTAAAGCAACCCGATACCTTCTGTTTCAGCTTGCATTTTCGTAAATCTCGCTCGGAAAGATTATTGTTATATGCTATCTTGAAATCCCTTAAGAATAGCAAATGATTCGATTATACTTCGTTAATCTGTTCAGAAGAGTCTTTTTGGATTCCTTGGCATATTTCCCTTTAGTTTGGATATTTTCTTCATACCCTTTACTAAGCAGATTATCATATCTGGTTTCGTATGCTATAATTTCTTCTTCAGGGTAGCAGGTCGTTGCAAGAGTAAGTGAATGCTAGTGAAATATATAATGGTTGAATGCAGAAATAGGAGAATAAATGGTTCACATAACGACTATGTACTTAGTTCATCATTAAATTAGAGTTAAATTATTTTTTGAGGTATTTTTATTAAAAAGGTATTTTATTTGTTTGAAAGGAGTTAGAAAAGTGAAAAAAAAACATCAAGAACAACCAACCTCATGGCGGCCTAGAGGTTTTATTCAATGGTTACTGACAATCCTTGCAGTAATTGTATTTCCTATTATCAGCATTATGACATACTATATTTGGAATCCAGGCGGTTTTCCTAATATAATGAGTGCCCTCGGAGCGGGTGCATTGATAATACCTACGTTGCTATTAGGTATAACTGTTGTGATAATCATTTTATTAGTATTAGCTGTCTGGAGGAAAGCTTTACTAGCTCGTGCAATTTTGATCCCTTTAGTTTTATTATTAAGTTTTCTAACTGTCGAGCCAATCATTAAAATGTTAAACTATGCAAAAAACGAGAATGTTTCCGTTTCACTTAGTTCTCATTTTTTTGGTAAGACAGAAATCACATCAAAATTCACACAGGACGTCGTATACGAAACAACACCTGATGGCGTGGAATTAAAGCTTGATGTATGGCGAGCCCATGGAGACTCAAAACAATCACTACATCCCGCTATTGTAAAAGTGCATGGAGGTGGATGGGTTGAGGGTGATAAAGAAATGGCCCCTCACTGGAGTCAATGGTTAAGTGAATTAGGATATACTGTGTTTTCTATACAATATCGTATGCCACCTCATGCAGGATGGAAAGATGAAGTAGCTGATGTAAAATCAGCAATAGGATGGGTAGCAGAACATGCGGATGCTTACAATATTGATCCTGAAAAAATAAACGTAATGGGACAGTCAGCAGGTGGAAATCTAGCTATGCTAGCCGCCTATAGTATGGGAGATACAAAGTTACCTCCTTCAACAAATGTACCGTCAGTAACTATTAACTCTGTGATTAATATATACGGTCTGTCTGATATGGAGGGAATTTATAAGAATAGTCCAAGTCCTGATTATATGCAAGATGTAATGAAAAAATATATTGGGGGTACACCTTCACAATTCCCTGATCGTTATAAAATACTTTCTCCGATCAGTTACATTCAGGAAAAAACACCTCCAACTATTACACTTTTAGGAACAAGTGACCGAATTGTACCAGAAGAACAGGCTGAAATTTTGGATAAAAAACTAAAAGAAAATAACGTTTCTCATGAACTTTATCTTCTTCCAAGAGCTGACCATGTTTTTGATGGAGCACCAGATAGCTTGAGTACTCAGTTTGCTTATGAAAAAGTAAAAGCCTTTCTTCAAAAGTATAATAAATAAACATGGGGAAGAATAATCCGGGAAGCTTTATTTACATCATTGTAAAAATTTAAACAAGCATTTTGATGAGTTTTTTCAAAATGCTTGTTTTTTAGTATAAATCCAGTATTTATAGTTTTGGAATTTGATTTACACTTCCCAGTGTAGGTGCTCCTTCTAGACCTAATATGGTGTTAGTGGGGTAGCGCCACATGGCTATCAAGCTAACATTTTTAAGTACCCCCTAAATGAAAATTTTGTGTTTTTATAGAACCAAAGTTTATTTTTATCGTTTTGGAGAACAACAGATTTTTTAACTTGATAGCAAGGGGGTATTTCAATAGCATAGCTTAATGGATGTGTGGTGGGCCCCAATAAGGTTGTTTAAAATTCGGCTTTGGAGACATTTTCAAATACGTTCAACATCCAAACTAAGCTAAGGTAATTACAAATGAAAGTGTCCTATTAATATATTTCAAAAAACATATAATTCCATTCTCTTGCTATATTTTTAGTTAACCCACTTGACTATAACGTAACGTCATAGTGCATAATTTTAACTATATTAAATAAGGAGTGAAAGAAATGAATATAAAATCATTACGGTCCGATAAAATATATCGAAAAATTTTACAAGCTCCAAAAGAGGAAAAGGTTGAATTATACAGACAAGAAATGTTGGCTCCGTTTATGGGGAAATGGGAAATTCAATATGTTCCTTTTAAAGCTGAGGAGCAAAATGGCTTTGATGTTATTACATTGAATAATATAATGAGCATTTCTCCTAATCAGATTACAAATGAGATTACACCAGAATTAGAATTGATTTCGTCTGATTCTTTTTGGTCTGAGTGTAAAGAAGCTGTTAGGAAAAGCCTTCATTTATTTAGAGAGCATGATGTGAACCTTCGTGTATCTGATTACTTATTCACGATTCTATTAGGGGATCCAAATAGCCCTTCATTAATGTTAAATGAAGGATATAGTGGTGATGGAGGTATCCCTGGCTATATTTTGTGTACATTTGTGCCAAATGAATACACAATACCTCGAATGAAGGCTGCTTTAGCACATGAATGTAATCATAATGTTCGATATCAATTTATTCAGTGGGACCATACGGTTACTTTAGGTGAATTAATTGTTAGTGAGGGTTTAGCAGAAAACTTTGCTACTTCTATTTTTGGGGAAGATCTACTCGGTCCTTGGGTATCGAAAACAACTATGGAAATGCTTAATAGACGTATTAAACCCGTGCTCAAGGAACAATTACAATTAACAGGATTTGATAAAATTGCACCGTATCTTTATGGTGATGAATTAGCAAAACTTCAAAACTATATACCAGTCAATATGCCTTATGCTGCTGGTTATGCCTGTGGATACTATTTAATCAAATACTATTTAGAGAAAACAGGAAAAAACATCTTTGAAGCCACAATAATTCCTGCCAATTTAATACTAGATGAAATAAAAGGATTTTGGGATGAAGAAACAATTATTAACGGTTAAAGATATTGTCCAAATTACAGGCATAACCAAAAGAACCTTACAATATTATGATAAAATAAATCTATTAAAGCCAATTTACTTAACAGATAATGGTTATCGACTCTATGATAGGAACAGTTTAGCACAGCTTCAAACGATTCTATTTTTTAAGGAAATGGAATTTTCTCTAAAGGAAATTGCGGATGTATTGAAGCTTACGAGAGAAGAACAGCAACAATTGTTAAAGAAGCATAACCAAACTTTATTGTTAAAAAAACAACGTTTAGAAGCAGTTATTACTGCGGTGGATGAGTATGTATCAGGAAAGGATATTTACAACTTAAATATTTTTAATAATTCATCCATTTTACCATTACAAGAACAATATACTCATGAAGCGAAATTCATCTATGGGGAAACAGAAAAATACAAAGAATTTGAGGAGAAATTGAAAAATCTCTCTCCTAATGAAAAAGCGAACTTATTTCATGAATTCGAACAAAAAATGGAAAGAGTGTTTAGGAAAATTGCTTCCTATATTAATCAATCACCTACTTCCGATGAAGTACAGCAATTAATTGTAGAGTGGAAAAGTTATCTCGAACAATCTATTGTGTGTGATTCTGAAATGTTGACATGTATTGCAAATGCGTATAAATTTGATAATAGATTTAAAAATTACATAAATCAATTTAGTAATGAAGACTTAGCTGAATTTTTATATAATGCAATTATATATTATATAAATAAAAAGAAAAAAATAATGTCATACTATTTATAATAGGGGGTCACCTTACATGGCCGTCAACTTAAGAAGAATAAACGCCACCAAAACAAAAAAAGCCCCAACTTATTTTTTTTGAAAATAAGTTGGGGCTTTTGAAACAGAAAAGTATATTTTTAACTATGAAAACTACGATAAATTTTTCCTTTTTTCCTACTTGCTAAATTCAGCAAGTAAAATTTTTTTAAAAGGATTAGGACTGTCAGTTCTACCCAAACTATTCCAATTGACGACCAACGTATGCTTGCCTCCAAGTTTACCTCCAACAAGAGTAGTAAACCCTAGAATGCCACCTGTGTGTCCCCATATCGAGACACCGCTTGGAAGCTTAGTTTCATAGATTCCAAGACCATATCCATCGATTCCTTCTTTTCCTGTAGGAACTGTAGTAAGCATTTGTTTTAGTTGCTGTTCTTTCAGTAATTTGCCACCGAGCAAGTAAGAGAAGAATTTGTTTAAGTCGTCAGCAGTAGAAATCATATCTCCAGCAGAGCTACCTGCACTTGGGTTATAATAAGTAACGTCTTTTAGCTCACTTGCTCCGTCTGGTTGGACATATCCACGGGCATGGTTAGTGCCTGGAATAACACTTGAGTTGCCTGGTAGGAATGTATTCGACAATTCAAGTGGTTCAATAATTCGATTTTCAACCTCTTCCGCATAGCTGTTTCCAGTTACTTTTTCAATAAGAATGCCCAGTAATACGTATCCTGTGTTTGAATAAGACCAGCCCTTTCCTGGAGCAAAGTCTGGGGGAAGAGAAATCCCCATCTTCACTAACTCTTCAGCCGTATACGATTTTTTTGTATCCGTAAAATCAACGTCTTTTGACCTTGAGTATTCAGCGATACCACTTGTATGGTTCAATATCTCCCGGATAGTAATCTTGTTACCATCATATCCATTTCCTTGAATGACACCAGGCAACCAGTCTTCGATGTGGTCGTCTAGCTTCAGGCGATTCTCTCCAACTAATTGAAGTACAACTGTTGCGGTGAACGTCTTCGTTACACTCCCAATGCGAAAGCGAAAATCTGTTTTCATTGGTTTCTTAGTTCTCAGATCCGCTATTCCAGCGGCATACCCCCACGTTTTTCCACCCTCAGAAGTTTTAGCAAGTATCCCCGGGTATCCAAATTGCAATGTATCCCGCATTGCTTGCTTGACGGAAGTACGATCTCGTTGAGTATTTGTTTGTAACGAACTAGATACATTTTGAGTAGGCTCTGCTTTTACAATTGAGGTTGGTGTTGTATATAACAGGGAACTTCCAGCTATTAAAAGGGCCAGACTTGCACATGTAATTTGACTACGTATTTTCATATGGCATTCCTCTCCTTTATTCATATTGTATAAGTGTTTGCTTACTGTTCCTTACTTCCTGACAAGACTTAGGGAAAGGCCCTCACGCATATAGATTAAAGCCCCAGTACAAAGGTATCTATTAATACCAACAATTTGAGCCAGTTAAATCTCCATCCCTTCTACAACTAAATTATTCAAAGGTATGAAAGCATATTATGTACCCTTAGTTATTGTTAGGATTAACACAACATGAGACATAGCCCCAACCCATATTTTACTTTATTTATCCATGATATGTATTGAGAAAGAATGTAAATTCGAATCCTTTCCGTACCCCAACTATTGATCGTTTTTTTCACCTATTATAATTAGTTATTTAGAATTTCATAATAAAAAACTGTAAACAAATAACGAGTTCCTTAGCGAACAGGAAGTGGTTGGAAAATGTATCTAACGTACAAGTTACTTTTTTTGATATGGTGACCCCATCGCCATCAAGCTAAGGTTTTGAAGTACCTACTAAATGAAATTTTTCTTTCTCTACAGTTAGTTATTTTGAGAAGTCAGCTCATTTTTTGTTTTTGGGGTGTTTATTTTTCTTAAGTTGATGGATGTATGGTGCTACCCCTATAAGCTCAATAGGTCATAGTTGGAAAAAAAGTAAGGCTATGGCCTATTTTTACACGTATCTCGGCTGTACCCCTTCTACAGCAAAACGGGTGAAAATCTCATCGATATGAGAAAAAACGGTTTTTGATATATTAGGTGTCGTTTACAATTGTACCCTTTCTGATAATCAAGCCGCTTAATTCAAAAAAGTGAAACCCGTTAGGGTTTATTTCGTATGCAAATCTTTCAATCACCTACACTTGCCCTTTAGAAAAAAGAAACAATCTCACCTAAAATTGATTTTACATAAACTTAGCTTGATAGCGATGTGGCGATACTCCTAACAGACATAAAAATGATTCGTTTGTTTTTTTATTGAATATATACAAACATTATTATAATATGTTTGTATATATTCAAACGAAATAAACTTATGTTTATTTATATTCGAAAGAGATAGGAAGTGTTAATAACAATAAAAAAATGGGTATACCACCAACAACAAAGAGCTGCAAAAAGAATGAAACCAATACGGAAAAGATGCTTTCTTGAGAAAATCGAAAAATAAGCATTATTAGCTCTTGAAGAAAAATAGCTAGAAAAGTTACAACCATATGGAGAACGAAGATATAGCCAAAAAAAGTCTTAAAAAGGGGACAAAATTATGGAAAAAAGAAAGTATTCAGTAACACCTCAAGATCGAATGAATTATTTATTAGGTCTTTATTCTGCAGATCAACAAATTAATGCAGTTCTTTATTTTCCTGTAGGTATATCAAAGAAAATACTTGAACAATCAATAAGGATAACGTTACAATTGCAGCCGGTTTTGAACAGCCGTTTTGTAGAAAATGATATTCCTTACTGGGAGGAACATTCATCTGGTACTAACGCACCTATTTGTCTTTTTGCAGAAGGAAATGATCAAGAACTTGAAATGATGGCAATAGATTTTATTAAGGAATCTGGAGATCGTATTCAGGGGCCTATGGTTCAAGCAAAATTATTACGAGGCAATACAACAGATATGTTAGTTGTGAAATTATCTCATCTATGTTCAGATGGTGCAGGAGTCAAGGAATATATTAATTTGCTGGGAGCAATTTATACGCAACTTTCCTTGGGACAATCTAAGGATCAAATTATAAAGGAATTTGGTGAGGGGAATGAGAGTTTTCGTGATCAATCACCTGTGTTCAAATATGCTGGAATATCAGACGTAAAAAGTGCGTATCGTCCTAACCAAGAACAACAGGCATCGTTATGGTCTTTTCCATCTCAACCGAACAAAAATACATACCCAAAAATGTCCGTACGGCGATTGAGCCATGAGCAAACTCTACGTTTAACCCAATGGACAAAAGCACAACAGGCTACCTTGAATGATACAATCATGACTGCATACTTCCAAGCTTTATCACGTTTCACTGTGTATGCAGAACCTCGCACCACAGAAAAAATGATCGGTTTAACAATTGATTTACGTCGATATCTGCCTAACTATACAACTGGTGCTATTTGTAACTTATCCGGTATGGAAATGCCAGTGATTAAAATGGAAGACGATGAAACATTTAATCAGACTCTTGTTCGAGTTAAACAATCAATGGATAAAATAAAGTCTCAAAATCCAGGTCTTTCTTCAGCAGCAGGAATGGAGCTACTGGCAGAAATGAAGCTATCTACAGTGAAGGAAATGTATAATCAGCAATACGAACAGGCTGTACAGATGGGGATGGCGTTGCCATTACTGACAAATTTGGGAGTGATCGCTGATAAACCTATTGAGTTTGGTGAAATTCAAGCTGAGGACGGGTATATGACATCACCTATTATGTATGCACCATTCTTTTCAATGGGAGCAAGCTCTTATAATGGAAGACTTACATTTACGATTGGTTATCATGCGCCGGATACATCAAAAGAAAAGGTAGAAAAATTTTTAGAATGTGTGGTTAATCAACTATCATCATTGTAAGGTTCTGGTGCAAAGATAAAATAAAAGAGAATATAGCGCAAATATTTCTAGCGGAATTGTATTTTAGGGGCTCGCCCTCATGCCATCAACTTAAGAATTCGGAATTACCCCAGAACGAAATTTTAGCTTGATTGCGATGGGGTCACCATACCCATAAAAGAAAATTGTACGTTTAGACATAAAATTGACACATTTCGCTTAGTTCCTTGTATGTTAAGGAAGTAGTTTGTATATTTGAGGAGATGTGCGAGACAAGTGTAAATGTAGGAGAATCCAATATTTTCTATTCAAATATGATAGAATAGAAGTATATCCAAAACGGAGGAATAACAAATGAACTCAAACACAAAACAGTTTATTTATGATATCCAGCAAAGAAAGAACAATTATATAGAAAATGTATTAATAGCAATACAACACCCTAAAAAAGAGCAATCTGAACAAGTCATTCAAAATATAGTAGAGAAGATGGATATGATGATTAGTTTAGTTACTACTTACATGGCTATTGAATCAGAATCTACAAAAGAATTAAAAGAGCTTCAAGAAGAACTTATTCATGCTCAGGCATATATTCAAAAACGGAAATTTGAAGAAACACAGAGATAAAACCCTGTGTTTTTACTTGGTGGACTATGACATTAATTTTTTATAAATTTGATTATTGCTTTGGCATAATCCATACAATTTGTTGAATGAATACAATATATGGCGCCGTATCTTCAATGAGCAAATGATCTGGTTTCACATCCTTTAATTTACCTCTTATATTGCCTCTTACAGTTTCAATAACCACATGCTTACCAATTACTGATTGTAATGTCTGATATACATAGGGGTTAGGTGTACTTACCATATGTTGTTCACTCAAGTCATTTCCTTTCGAATAACTCATTCTATAAGACTCCTTTCTAACTTGCATTCTTTCTACTAATATATGATATAAATCTTATAAATATGCTAGAAGGATAATTCATTATAGGAACGAAAATAACATTTTAATAGAGTACGGTTTCTATTTCTACGTTGCTAAAAAAATGATTTATATAAAGTTTCTTTTACCAGTTAATAGGAGGTGATAAAGGGATATTTTGAATATACATCTAGGTTGTTCCTTTCTGGATATGTATCATTTTAAATACGCCCTTTATTAGAATAGTGCTCATACTTTTTTTGAGATTCTTTCGTAATACGTGCGTTAAGTAAAATTGCTAATAATAAAAACACTCCATATTTTCCTCCTGTAGCTCCTATGATAATCACACTACTACAAACAAGTATAATTAGTAGGATAAACGAAACTGAATAAATACGGTCACAATTCTTTGACATCTTTTCGTATTTTATGCGTTCTTTCCTTGCATTCATCTAAATTCCTCCTTTAAATTATCCATTTCACTATCAAATAAATCTCACCCTTAAAAAGGAAATAATATATCGTTATATAAATTAGTTTGTTTTTTTATCAACTAATTTATATAACGTAAAAAGAAATCCTACCAATATTAAGCTTTCCAGCATGATAATCTCGACCCTCTCCTTCCTTTTAATCCCAACACATCAAATGAAAGTTGCAGCAAACAAAAAGGATCATCCCTTTTCGTAAAGGATCATCCTTTTCTTCATTCAACAATTTTTAGGTATTCTTGATTAATTAAAATAACAGCCGGTCCATCTACAACAATTCCACCAACTTCAATTTTTTCATAAGGCTCAATCTTAATAGAAGTAATCCCTTTCCGCTTCTTTAACTCGTTACTTAATTCTTGCGTTGGCATGCGTTTCATATCTTCACTCCTTCTTATTGTTTCATTTAATCTTATTATGTTAAATAAATTGTAAAAATGGGTTCTAGTTCTAGAAATCCCATCAATTTATATCGTTGACCATATATTTAGATGTTACCAACTCGCGTATCTCTCTTATGAAAAGAAGATAAACAATTACTATTCACTGTCTCAGTAAATGTAAAAATTCTTAAAGATAGAGATGAGATTGATTTTTTTCTAGAAATAATGACTTAGATATATATACCTAAAACAATGAAAGCCCTACCTCTCTTTCATCCTTACGGCTCCTTGTCCGTGCCAGTGTGAATCAGGATTACAAAAATTCAAGTGACTATTTGATCGAGTTATTTAATGAAACTTAGAACGTTCGTAAAAGAAATTTAAAAATAAAAATGGATTAGATTGAAGTAATAACAAAAGAGGTTCCTACTCTAAAAGTGAGTTGAAGAAATTGAATGTCTTTGAAATGATTTGCTTTTAATACTCATCATATTCCCGAAAGATTTAGAATGTTTTCAGAGGATATAATACATTATTTATAATGAACCTTAACAGAAACTTTTTATTTGATTTTCAGTGATTCCTTTAATTAATTCTAGTTCGCTGACCAAAAATCTATATGCATCATCCAGCAATTTTTTTTCGCTTGTATTGAGTGCTTTTTCTTTCTTCATACGCATTAAATCCCGTACAACTTCAGCACCTTCTTGTATTTCACCCGTTTTTATTTTTTCCGTGTTCACTTTATGCCTTTGTTTCCACGGCAGTAATTTACAGGATTCTTCATGGTGAAAAATGTGTATAATGTGCTTTAATGCAAGTATATCAGTAACTGGGCGTATATTCGAATTCACTATTTTACCCGTAGGAATCATGACTTGCATCTTACTGATCGACATTTTTATGACAAAATACTGTTGTTTTTTTCCTGAGAATTCTTTTTCTTCTATGGCTTCAATTATACCTGCTCCGTGCATTGGATAAACAATGTTATCGCCAATTTGAAACATATAATCCACCTCCATATATGGTAACCTTCTTAACCTTAACACATATGTAGTTTTTTAACAAATATTTTATAATATCATAAAATTATTTTTATTGTCAACCATTTTTTAACAAAAAATTAAATTAAGTAAAAAACACCCCCAAAACAATAGGGAGTGTGTCAGATTCCCCATAAAGGGAAAGGGAATTCCCCCGCTTATATTCTGAAATCTCTACTCATTAACGTGGATTAGTTTTCCCTTGAAAACGACCAAATCGATCCCGTATTTTTTTCAATCTTGTGTGGTATTCCAAAATCTCAATTCTTGCTTTTTCAGCTAAAGGTGCAATTGGTCGTAAGTCTTTTAACCCCCAATAATCAACCACTACATCAAGTACTTGATCAAAATATTGTAGTGGTCCATAATTCGATTCTTTTGCAATTACAGCCATTCTATTTTCAAAATCAGGCATGACGGCACCTGGCATTTTAAAATTCTTAATCACATTGGCAATATGATAGCAATAATTAGGTTCTAATTCCAAATGTGTTCGAATGACGTCTCGATAAAACGCATAATGAAGTGTTTCATCTTTTGCAAGACGACGTAATAATGTAGCAAGATCTGGATCATGCTTACTTGCAACCTTAGCTACATTATTGTAAAACACCATCGTTGCAAGTTCTTGTAGCGTCGTATACGTCATGGCTTCGATTGGTGTATGAAAATCAGGCTCAAATCCACCCTCAACGACTGACTTTCTTAATTCATGTATACGTTTAGGGTTCACACTTCGAGTGAGTAGTAAATATGTCTCCAATAAATTCGAATGTTGATCCTCTTCTGAAGTCCATGTGTGAATAAAGTCCGTAATAACAGAAAGGGATCCTTTAAAAGTTGCAGATAAATACGTGGTAAACCATGGTAAATTCACTTCTGTTAATAAAGCTGTTTCAATAGCTGTAATTACACCAAAAGGAAGAGTAACTTGACTTTCATCCCAAGGAACTCTTTTAAAGTCCATTCCCTTATCCCATGGTAAAAACTCATGATAACCCCAGTCTATCTTCTGAGCTCTTATTTTATGTTGTTCATACAGTTCTTTTAAACGTGGTTCTAATCGGAAATCTAAATCATTTGTTAGCATAAAAGTCCCCCCATTTCTTATCACAGATAGTCATTCTGTTTTTACTCTTAAAATTTTCTACAAATAAATATTACGTTCCTTTTTTTAAGTCAAACATAATAAATTTGTAACAAAACCTTTTAAGAGCGCTATATTTTTATAGGATTTTTTTATTAAAAGGGGGACCGTTACATCTATTTTCTTTTTTTATAAAATAGATACTGAGGCATACAATATGTTAGTTAGCCTAAATAAAGAAACTAACCTCAGTAAATTCAGAATAACATTCATGGATGAAGATACTCGTCATGTTATAAATCTTCGTGAGTGTAAAAAGGTGCATGCTTATAAAGAATCATTTTATAATAAAGATAGATAGTGTTTTATACACATTAACAACTTATTTAGATGTAAATCCAATATATTAGATTAAGCACTTGAAAACCAAATACAGTGGATGAGATAGCCTTAAACGACAAATCCCAACTAGAACAATGTACATTGGCTATGTATGGTGAGTTAGACCAAATTTTGTTATACAACAAAAAAGGGAAGAGGCGATAAACATGCAGTCAACAGAAGCGCATATGAAGGAAAAACAACGTAGAGAAAAAATAGAAATTATATTTAGTCACAGGGTAAAAGGGGAGAGTTATTTTCACGGCTCTTCCTATCAATGGAAAAACATTGTATATCAAAATTATGATAGAATACAACAAAAAGAGATGGAAGTTGAACAACTCATTTCGAAAATGGAAAAAGCAGGGGTTCGTTTTACGCAGCACCGTTCACTCATATACTATCCCGTCATTGATTTTGTAAAATATATAGCTAAGATTTATAAGGAACCCCTCGAAATAAAATAATCATATTTAAAGGAAACCTTTATAAAAGGTTTATTTTCGATGATTTTTTAACTAAAACCTTAAAAAATCATTACAACATTCTTTTTATTTTCAATACTCATCGGTTTTGTTATAATATCAACCATAGCGTATTATATTCGTTTGTATATTTTCATATTTTGGGGATTTTATTACACAAAAAGACAACTCTTAATTGGAGTTGTCTTTTATTTTTTTCGATATACACAATACTCTTCTGATACAAAAACATCAAGATTCTTACAACCAAAGAAAAAGTAGGATTTCTAATAAGAGAGATCCTACTTTATTTCCTCATATTCCGTCATTATTTTATGAAACGTGTTTTTCTTTAGCTCTAACATTTGCATAAACATAGTAGCTGTCTTTTCTTCACCTTTACATTTATTACAAAAAATGTTATTATTAAAATGAATTATTTTTGTTCGGTGTAAAGGATTTGTAACTTTTCACCTTTATGATCACTGAGAGCAAGGATAGTATTACATTGTGTGTGTTTACACACTAGGAGGCAATACAAATGGAAAAAGGTAATGTAAAATGGTTTAATGGCGAAAAAGGCTTCGGATTCATCGAACGTGAAGGTGGAGACGATGTATTCGTTCATTTCTCAGCGATTCAAGGCGAAGGTTACAAAACTTTAGAAGAAGGCCAAGCAGTGACTTTTGATTTGGAGCAAGGTCAACGTGGACCTCAAGCTTCAAACGTACGTAAAGCTTCTTAATTTTACAAACCAGGGAAGGCAGGCTCTTTTATGAGAGTCTGCTTTTTTTCCGTGTAACAAAGAACCACCGACTCGTAAAGGACATGAAAACAGTAAATCAAATGGTAAACCAAGTCTAGCATATACTTACTGAGTATTCTAATTTAATTTTTGAGCTACCAACTTTATAAGCCTTTTTTCTAGCATAAAAGTACCCCCTAAATGAAAATTCTCTTTCTCTACAGTTAGTTATTTTGAGAAGTCAGCTCATTTTTTGTTTTGGGGGTGTTTACATTCCTTAAGTTGATGGGCATGGGGTACCACCCCATCGCTATCAAGCTAAGCTTATGCAAAGTCAATTTTAGGCGAGATTGTTTCTTTTTTCTAAGGGGCAAGTGTGGGTGATTGAAAGATTTGCATACGAAATAAACCCTATTGGGTTTCTCTTTTTTGAATTAAGCGGCTTGATTATCAGACAGGGTACAATTGTAAACGACACCTAATATATCAAAGACCGTTTTTTTCTCATATCTGTGAGATTTCCGCCCGTTTTGCTGTAGGAGATTGAACAGGCGAAGTAACACCTTTGATAGCTCTTGGGTGTTTTTTTGTATAGTTTGGAATAGAAGAAGAAAATAGTCTTTAATCATATATATGGCTTTATACTCACTAAGCTCTCGTTTTTTCTTCATGAGGAGCAATTGGCGCATTTGAAACATGATAGAAGAGCAGAGTAGAATGGCAATCAACTGACCATATAAATGGCACTCCAATCGTTCTGGTTTTATCTTTTTACAATGATGAATTTGAAAGAATGACTTCCATGTTTTAAATAAAATTTCGATTTGCCAACGCAAAGAATACCAGTCATGTACCTGTCCCATCGGGACAATATCTGTAGGGGTGTTTGTCATATATACATTGATACCACTGAGTCGTTTACTACGAGTAGAATACTTCATTCCTTTCTTTTTTTCTCTTACAGCTTGATCTTGTAATCGTTTTTGTTGCTGTTGTTTTGTTAATCGATGAACAATTACACGAGCTGGCACTTTATCAATCATTCCTACATAAGCATCAGCTATTTCACATGTTTGTCCTGGTTGAAGAGAGTTCAGTAACATCTCCATATCTAACTGTATATACTCTGTACCTTTCTTAATTCTTCCATCTTGAAAATAATCAGGGCTAGGATTTTTTTGATAAATACGTGTATTCGACTTGATACGAGAGATATAGTAGGCCTCTTTATCTTGTATATATTGAAGGTCTTTTAAATGAAAATAACCTAAATCTCGGATACATAAATCATTCGCCATCACAGTTGGGGCACACAGAGAGCCGTAAGTACGATCATGTTGTTTACCTGGACCTGTATGAATATGAAGGAACTGTCCACTTAACAAATCATACTCAAGTTGAATTTTTATCCCAGCAGTATGGCTACATCCTCCTGCACCTGGATAAACCGATGAAAATACATCCGGGAGTTGAAATGCAGTTGAATCTAAAATACGAATACGCTTGAAAACAGAAGTATATGAAGAAGAAATCGGTATAGATGAGGCCAATTTTTGGTTTAGTAGTTCAGCTAATATGTGTTGTAAAAATTGGACGGCCGCTTGATTAAATCGTTGATTCAGTCCCTCAGGACTGATGAGCACTTCTGTTGTTGCTTCTAAACAGCTAGTTAACTGAGTTAAAGAAGTAGTAGCAACATTTTGGCTCATCCATATACATAAGGCGACTAAATCCTTTGCTTTGTACTTACTGGTTCGTTGTACAAAACCAACATCTCTAGCAAGATCTCGTAAGATATTTGGGGATAAAAAACTTTGAATTTCTTGAGCAAACAGTTTTAATTCGTCAGATATAGAAACAAACATACAAAACCGCCATCCTTTCCTATGATTCTACAGAAAGAATAGCGTATTTTTTCATTTTAGGGGATATTTTATTCAGCTAGTTTGATAGCGATATAGTGCTACCTCATCGTGTATAAGAGAGTATCCTTTATTTTGATTGGTTAATTATTTAATATGTAATTTTTCTTTTACTTTTGAAGGTAAATCACCTTGTTGAACTTCCTCATAGGATTTTACTTCTTTATGATTTATTTCTGTATTGTTGTTATCCTGTTGATCGATATAAAGGCGTATGAAGGCATTTTCTTTAAGGGGGGTGTCTTTTGGTTTTACACTTCCAAATGTAACTGTTTTTTCTACTCCATCCTTATTATAAGTAGATAAAGTATAGAAACGTTGGTTACCTTGTACCTCACCTTTGTTTGTTATTTGTACATAGTATTGTTCTGTTCCCATTCTATTTATAGTAGGTGATCTTTCGCACCCTATAGCAAAACTAGAAAACAGTACGAATAATATAAATATAACTAATGATTTTTTCATATAACTCGCTCCTTATCTTTGTATATGGAAATTATAGTAAAGGATTTATAGTGAAGAAATTGATTTTAGTGACATTAATATTACAAAATTGTAAGGGTTATTAGGGGGACACCATACATACCCATTAACTTAAGAATTTTATAACACCCCCAGGATGAAAATTCCGTGTATTTTTAATAGAAAACGGCTTATTTTTTCGTTTAGGGGGTATTTGCTTTTCTTAGCTTGATAGCGATGGGGTACCACCCGCATTTTAACGAAAATATACGCTAAGTAAATTTCGACATAAAAGAAGCCGATTTTTCTACTCTAAGAAATTTCCGGCTCTAATTCGTTATAAATTAGTTTCTACTTTGTTTTCTTCATATTCTTTCACTATTTTATAAAAAGTATTTTTCTTCAGTTCTAATAGCTCCATAAACTTAACTCCTGTTATTTCTCTATTTTTCCACTTTGGGTAAGTTTCTTCTATTATAATTAGTTGCTTTGTGCTTAATGTTGAAAGGTTAAATTGAGGACGTCCTAAGTGCTTTCCTTGAGATTTAGCTACAGCAATCCATTCTGCTTGTCGCTGATGGATTTTTTTACGCTCTTGGTCTGCAACAACTAGTTTACAAGCAAGCAATTTCCACAATTCTTAAGTGATTATTTTCCTTTTTTTAAGGAAGAGGAAAAAACACCAAAAAAAAGAAGATTGAGATCAATCTTCTTTAAAAAAGGAATAGATGACAGATTACTACTCCAACTCCTAATCAATTATAATTAAGCGTGTAGTGACATTCAATTCATTCTAAATTTTCTCAATATTTTTGTCTTATTATTAAATTATAATATAAGTAATTCTTTTTATTATTATATGTTTGTTCTTTCCTGTTGCAGAATCCTTATGATAAGGATTCTTTTTTTGTATCAAAAATCTACAAAGAAAAAAGATAAGATCGGGAACACAATCTTATCTTTAGCACAAGGAGTAAACAAAAGGATAACTATCATATTGTTATTATAATTTATTTTTCATTAATTTTGAATATTAGAACCATAATTAACAAGTATATCTATATTGAGAAATTTATTACAAAGTTAGTTATAAATGATTCAAAACTCCAAAGTAAACTTTTAGCCAAAAGCTTACATTGAAATCCTTTGTTTAATTTATCTCAATTCCCCTGATACCTCAAAATTCAAAGGAAAAGTATACATTCAAAATTTGATGAATAAAGAGATTAAAATACCGGTAATCAAGAAAAAAGACTGTTTACGAAAATAGCCAAAAAGAAAAAGCTAGATTCAAGCTAACTTTTTTTCATAATTTCCGTTATCAGTAGTATCCCAAAAAGCTAACTACTTGTCTTTTTTAGATAAGTAATTAGCTTTTTGGGATACTTTAAAATATTAGCTTGATGGCTATTTGGTGGTACGCCAAATAGTATAATTAACAATCTTTTATATGTTGTGTAACTCGAAATCAAATGTTTATAAAGTTAAGACTACCAAGGAATTTAGAATTCAAGGCGGTTACACAAGATATAAGATAGGGGTAAGTAAAGGAAAGAATTATATGTTTTTTCAAATCCCTAAAAGGGTTCTATAGATCAATAAAATATGTTTATTTCAAATTGTCACATTTATGTAACATAATTGATTTATTTTATAATAGGAAACTAACACGAAACGAGGGAGAAGTTATGAAAAAAATCATACCGATAGTCGCATTAATAGGCATGATGAGCTTAGGGATACAAGAAATGAATGTGAAAGCTGAGATATACAAAAGTGCAGGTTCCAAAATGGATTTTTGGAATTCTAAAAGAACAGGCACTAATTTTATGAATAGCACTTCATTACCTGAGAATTACAAGAGTGCAAAGGAGGCCAATATTGAATATGTTCGTTTAGCACCTGATAAATGGGCAAAAGATGAAGCTTTCTTCTCTGGAGACAAACCAGATACACCAGGAAAAGATTTTCTTATAGGTAATGCAGATAACTATCAAGGATTAGTGAAAGAGGATGTAGCAAAATTAAAAAAAGATTTAGATGCTGCACAATCACAAGGAGTTAAAGTTGTACTTACAATGCTTTCATTACCTGGTGATCGTTGGCGTCAATTTAACAATAATAAGAATGATGATAGAATCTGGGAAGAAGAAAAATATCAAGAACAAGCAAGCCAATTTTGGAAGGACCTTGCGCTTGAATTAAAAGATCATCCTGCTGTGGTTGGTTACAATATTATAAATGAGCCACACCCAGAAACATCTAAGAAAAATAAATATAATGATTTTTGGACGGAAGATTATGAGAAATGGTATTCAAAAGTGAAGGGGACCCCAGCAGATTTAAATAAATTTTATCAAAAAGTTGTTAATTCAATTCGAGAAGTAGATAAAGAAACACCCATTATTTTAAATTCAGGTCTATATGCCACACCTTGGGCTTTTAAATATCTTGAACCAGTTAAAGATAATAAGACATTGTATGCATTTCATATGTATGAGCCATATCAATTAACAAGCCAACGTGAAAATCAAAATAAAGAGTATCAATATCCTGGAATTGTAAAAGTAGGAGAATTAAAAACACCTATGATGTGGGATAAAGATGGATTAAATACATTCTTACAGCCTGTTCAAAATTGGTCTGAGAAAAATCATATACCATCTAATCGAATCATAGCTGAGGAATTTGGGATTAATCGTACCGTTCCAGGAGCACCTCAATATATGCAAGACTTAATGTCTATATTCAATCAAAAGGAATGGCACAAATCATTCTATGCATTCCGTGAAGATACTTGGACAGGAATGAATTATGAATTAGGAACAGGAAAAATAAAATGGGATGAAGAGGGGAAACCAATACGTCAAGATAATCCAATTTGGGATGTAATAAAAAATGATTTACAATCTCATAAACTTCTCAAGTTAGGCGGCCGAGTATGGGAGGATAATAATCAAAACGGCATTCAAGATCAAAGTGAAAAGGGAATGGACGGCGTTCGTGTTCAACTGTTAAATAAAGATCGTAATGTAATAAAAGAAGGAAAAACAGATGAAGAAGGGCGCTACTTGTTTGATGGGTTAACAGCAAACACATATCGTGTACAAGTAGAGAAATCATCTGGTTATATCTTCATGCCAAAACAAAGTGGACAAAATGTAACGGTTGACTCCGATGTAAATGAAGCTGGAGTAACAGACACTATTATTCTTTCAAATGACGATGTAACAATCGATGCCGGAGTAAATAGAAATAGATTCAAGGATGTCCCACAAGGACACTGGGCATTTCATGCGATTCATAATTTAGCGGATGAAGGAATTATTGCGGGTTATGGAAATGGAATATTTGGTATGGGAGACGATGTAACACGTGAACAAGTAGCTGCGTTAATTTACCGTACTTTGCATATAGAAAAACAAGATGAATATGAAAATCCATACAGAGATATCAATAAAAATTCAACAATGTTTCCTGAGGAAATATTAGCTTTAACTAAGCTAGGGATTTTCCAAGGGGATGATCAAGGAAACTTTAGACCGAAAGCTACATTAACACGTGCAGAAATGGCACAAGTTATTACGAAATCTTTTAAACTAGATGTGAAGGCTCCACATAATTTCAACGATGTTCCAGCAAATTCATGGGCAAAAGATGCGATTAGTGCCGTGCAATCGAACCATATTGCAGTAGGAGTTGGAGAAGGGAAATTTGCTCCGGATATGAAAGTAACACGTGAACAGTATGCACAATTTTTATATAATGCAATTTCGAATGAGCGATCCCATCAATAAAAAGAAAATAAAGTTGAGCGGCCTATTATATCATCAATATAGGGGAGTATTACTGCACGTAAAAGTTTAATTGGTGATAGCCTAAACCCATCAACCTAAGAGTGAAAAAAATGAAATTTCGTTCATATGAACTAAAAAAACCTTCCAATATTTTGTGTCCTTAAAAATAATCATACCAAATAAACCTAGATAGGTATCATTTTTAATATACAAATTTGGATATATTACATTTGCGATAAGAATAAATAAATCGTAATTCTTATAAAAGTCCTATTTTATTAAGGGAATAGCAAATATATTATAAATAGTTTGATATAATGAAATGCAAATTAATTTATAGAGCGAGGTATATAATATTGAATAAACGACGTATTTTTATTGGTGCTGCAATGAGCAGTGTTTTACTATTATCTGCATGTGGTAATTCAGATAATCTTGCAACATCAAAATCAGGAAATTTGACCCAAGAAGAATTTAATAAAGAGTTGAAAGAGACAGCGGGAAAAGTCGTTCTACAACAAGCAATGTTAAACAAGATTTTACTAGATAAATATAAAGTTTCAGATGATGAAGCAAAGAAAAAAGTTGAAGAATTAAAAAAACAAATGGGTGATAATTTCAAAGCCTATTTAACACAGGCTGGAGCTAAAGATGAAGATGATCTTAAAAAGAAAATTAAATCACAAATAGCTTTTGAAAAAGCTGTTAAAGCTTCGGTTACAGAAAAAGAAATAAAAAGCCTTTATAAGCCAAAATTAAAAGCAAGTCATATTTTAGTAAAAGATGAAAAAACGGCGAAAGAAATAAAAGAAAAATTAAATAATGGAGAAGATTTTGCAGCATTAGCAAAACAATATTCAGAGGATCCTGGTTCAAAAGAAAAAGGTGGAGAATTACCTGAGTTTGGTCCAGGTGAAATGAAGCCTGAATTTGAAGAAGCCGCTTATAAATTAGAAGTTGGACAAGTAAGTGATCCAATAAAAGCTTCTTATGGTTACCATATTATTAAATTAACAGAGAAAAAAGAGTTAAAACCTTTTGATCAGGAAAAAGATAATATTCGTAAGGAATTGGAACAGAAACGTTTACAAGATCAACAATGGCAACAACAATTCTTCAAAGATTTATTCAAGAAAGCAGATATAAAAATATCAGATAAAGATTTAAAAGATACTTTTAAAGAATTTGAAAAATAAGGATATGTACAAAAAAAGAACCTAATAGGTTCTTTTTTTGTACATATCCCTAAACTAATGAAATATAATCTACTTACTTGCCTTAAAAATAAGTAGGATTGCTTATTTCTTTTTGAGTATAACATGTTATATCTGGATTATGTATTTGTATAAAAACTAGCTATGTCATTGTCATATGTATGTTGAATAAGGGGTCTCGCCACATTGCCATCAACCTAAGATTTTGAAGTTCCCCCCAAAACGAAATTTTTATCTCTCTACAGCTGATTATGAGAACTAAGCTTATTTTTAACTTATGATTTCACAGTTTCAAAAAGAAAAACCACAGCAATTGCTGTGGTTTTTCTTTTAATGACCTAAACTATGTTGTGAATGCTCATAGCATTATACGTTGGATTTCGAAAAAAATGTTAAAATGTAAACTTTTAAATAAATTTACTAGGTTCTAAATAACGCATGATAACATTATATAACTAATAAACTATTTCCAACGATCTAATTTAGGAATATTTCTTACAAGAAACTTAGCAAGAAATTTAGGGGTTTTTATATTTTTTATTAAATGTTCTTGTACAAATTGTTGCATTTGTATTGCTGTAATATCTTGAACAAACTTACCATCCATATAACAATGACTACAATATTTAACACTTTTACTCCCATTACTTTCTGTACCTCCACCTAATTCATCTTTCGAAAGAGGCATTCCACAACTTTGACATACTTTATATTTTTTCATCAAAATTCTCCTTTGAAAATTAACCACATCAAATAATAAACAAGTGTACAACAACATAACAAATTTATAAAGAGGTAACTCCACATTGCTATTCAGCTAATAAAAAGAAATACCCCATGCCCATCAAGCTAAGATTTTGAAGTGCCCCCATCGCTATCAACCTAAAAAATCAAAATCCCCCCATAACGAAAATTCTATTCATTGTTGACTACTTATAATGATAGGTTATGTAAACTTTACATGAATAAGGTATATAATATATAAATAACGATTAACTGAGGTGAGAGTATGGAAGATACATATAAAATCCCAAAATTAGAAACAAAGCGTCTTTTATTAAAAAAACTAGATTTTCATGATTTAGATGATTTATTTGAAGTCTATTCGGATCCTCAAACAACTACATATGTACCTCGAGAGGTACATAAAAATAAAGATGAAACTCGTATTTTTTTAGAAAATACGATGGATACAGCTAAGAAAGGTAAGTCTTTCATATGGTCTATTATGTTTAAGGGGGATCAGAAAGCTATTGGAACCTGTGGCATCTGGAAATTATCACACAGTAGCGCTTCTTTAGGAGCCGTTATTAACCCACTGTATTGGGGAAAAGGAGTGATCGTTGAAGCTTTAGAAGAACTAATAAAGTTTGGCTTTCAAGAATTAGATTTAAATCGTATTGAAGGAAGATGCGACATAAGGAATACAGCGTCTGAACGAGTTATGCAAAAGCTAAAAATGACATATGAAGGAACATTGAGACAAAGTGTAATGATCAATGGTATGTATTGCGATTCTAAGGTATATTCTCTTTTAAAACATGAATACGGTAACTTTCGATAACGAAAATTATGTAATGTTATCAAACGACTAAATGAGGTACCGTCACATTTCCATAAAGCTAAGGTTTCACACTATTCATTAAGCAAAAAAGACGTTATTCTTACTGTAGAATTATAGGAAAGGATGGCGTTTTTTGTATGTCTAATTCTGTATCTGACGACTTACAATTATTTGCACAGGAGATTAAGAGTCTTTTATCCTCAAATACCTTACAGAATCTAGCTAGAGATGTTGGATTTGTACAGCGAACAAGTAAGTATCAAGCACAAGATTTAGTAGCTTTATGCGTATGGCTTAACCAAAGTGTAGCAAAAACTTCCTTAACCCAGTTATGTAGTTGTTTAGAAGCATCAACAGAAGTACTCATAAGTCCTGAGCTACCCCTTGTAGCGATAAATTTTTAGAGGAAGCATCCATAGCGGCTTCTTTTTTCTTTGTTATATAAAATTTATATAACAAAGAAAAACCCAGTGACTTCATGCACACATAATGATATCACTGGGTTTTATAAGTTTAACATTTTGTATGTTTTGTAGAACTTATTTATTAAATAAAAAAATCCCTTCACGATTTCTGAAGGGGTCAGTATACATTGAAAGGGTACTTTCATTTTAATATATAAAAGAAAAAACTCGTATTGATAAAATTAACCTTTTTGTCTTTGCTCCTTTTAATTCACTGTAAAGAAACCGTAAGGATTAAATTCATCCTATGTAGAATTTTGTGTTCCTCATTAGACATGTATATTAGATAAATCATAATCTTTTATGCAATATTGCATAAAAAAATACCCTTTAATCTTGCTATAATTTTGATTGTAAATTGTTGCATCCAACATTTTATAATCTTCTATATTCATTAATATAGAAACCCTAATTACAGGAAAAAGGGAAGAATATTGGTGGTTCTTCTCTTTTTCCTTATTTTTTACTGTTGAATGATATAAAAAGTATGTTTATTAATGAAACCTGTTAAAATACAAACTTTTAATTAACAAGCGAGAAATAAACACTTCATTATTTCTTCTATATTTAAAGAGCTCTTTTCTAATACAATAAGAACAGCTAGTAATCACTACAAGTTCTTTTTCAGATAATGTATAAAAGGTGAATCAAACTATCTCATTAATCGTAACGGGGAAACCATCTTACATATGGCTTGTTTTCATTATATAACAAATACAATTTATCACTTTACTCATATTGTAGGAAGTAATTTGTCTAACTCCTCTTTTATATAATTATACAAAAAGTTCTAAAAATTTGAATTGAGGTAAAAATCATGAGAAGTTTTAGTTCATTATTGATCTCTACTATCTGTTCAACAATCCTTTTAGTTTGGAATTCCTTTTCTTTCTATACTGGATTCACAACAGGACATACATACTATTGGGTTAACGGTATCATAGCCTTGGTTTTCTTTCTATTCTTTGTCTTAAATATGCGAGATATTATCAAGAAAAACTACAGAACATCAGGACAATAGAAGTTGATACATATGTGGGAAAGATTTAAAAACTATAAGTATTCCTCAAAGGAATTAAAGTTCATGCTTTGGCTATTTGGTATTACTTGTTTTGTACACTCGGTCGCTTTCTTTGGTGGACTATTTTCTTCCGAATTCCTTTGGTTTAAAGGTCTTTGCGCTATTGCAGCATTACTAGCTTTTATGGATGTAAAGCGGAAAATCAATAAGTATAAAGTAGCATTGTGAAAAGGATTCATTACAGGTTCCTTTTTCCTATGCGAAATAAAAAAAGCAGTGGATTGGCTACCTATCCATGTTCATCCACCCCAAGGCAATTTTTAATTTAGGTATTGAAATTCTCTAAATCTCGATGTATTATATTTTTGTATTTTCTCAGTTCCTAAGCCGAGAAAACATCATCACTTTTGAAAGGACCCGAACTCCAGCGGGTTCTTTTTATTTACTTGAACTCATTTTTGAATTATTGTATTATATTTTCAGGTCCTACTTATATAAATCATTATCAAGAGAATCTGCGGGTTTGCAGGTTCTTTTTTTTGTTAAATAAAAAAGCAGTGGACACGGCATTTTTATTAATTGATTATGATATCAATGTTGATTTAAAACGGTTTATATAAAATCAATAAATGAGATTTTTAGAGGAAGGGCGGACCTTTATTTATTAATTCACATAATTTTCAAACACTAAAACTCTGGATGTTAATATTTGTTATATAATGGAATCAAGCCGTAATCAATATGGTTTCCCCGTTATGAATAATAAGATAATTTATGTGTCCCGTGTATTCGCTTTAAAACAAAAAGAACTTGTAGTGATTTCTACAAGTTCTTTTTGTTTTTCTTATTGTATTAGGGGTACCGCCACATCGCTATCAACCTAACAGAACAGGTTGCTCCCAAAAGTTTTTTATACAAAATAACATCAAAAAATACGTCTTGAACAAGCGTTAAAAAAGACAACTGAAGGGCAAGTATATCCTTTTGGAGTCTTTTTAAGAGAAAATGATACAATGAAGATAATATTAGGGAATTATGGGGATGATTACGTTGCTTACTTTGATAAAATTTGTAGTTAGTTATGCTGCAAGTCTGTTTGCTTTTATTTTTGGATGGTTCTTAATTTCATATATTTTTAATCCTAGCTTTATTCACCCGGACGTTTTACATGGATTCATAAAAACTATCGTCACTTATGGTAGTATACCAGCTCTCATAGCTTGTTTACTTGGGGAAGTTTTATATAGGAAAATTAAACGATGTCGAGAGTTTCAATTTGGAATTCCTTTATTTATAGGACTAGCAGTTATCTATACACTTATACCATTTCTTTTTACTTTTACTTTTTCACATTTCTTTGACTTCGTTGTACCTGTTATTATGGGTTCCTTAGCGTTTTATTTAGTACGTAGAAAAATATAATTCTCATTTTGGTGCATTATAATAGCTATCTCTAAATCACTAGTTTCAAAAAGCCTTCACGCAATGATGATTGCATGAAGGCTTTTGATGTTTTCTTATTTTTTTGTCTCGTTAACCCATGTAATAATGTCCTGGATGACGTACTCTGGAACATTAGCAGGGATTTCATATTCACTAGGGAGGCTTAATTCCCCGTCACCCTCCGTGAAGAAATGATTCAATTTCGGATATTTTTTGAACTGAACATTCCCACGGTTTGAAAGTCCTTTCTGCCATTTTGTATATTCATTTTTTACTGTTACTTGATAATCGCGTGCTCCTTGCAGAATGAGTAAAGGCTCTTTTCTTGATTTTGCCTCTTCAACTGGACGCCACCTAGAAACATCATACATAAAATGAGGTGACCCAAAATTGTAGCCAGCTGGAGGATGGTCAGGATTGAAAGTAGGGTCCTGAATAAAAGCAGCCTGTCTTTTTAGTTCATCGATTTCTTCCTTTGATGCCCCAAGGTATTCATACTGATCAATGGCAATGTCAGTCAAAGGGCGTGCAGGTGGTGCGAGTAAGATACTTCCTCGAACAAGTGAGGAAGGCGCTTTGCTCAGTATACGCGGCATTGTGCCAGCTCCTTGGCTATGTCCGAGAATGAAAATATTATTTGGATCAATGCCTTCCTGCTGCGCTGCTGACTTTGCTGCATATATGGCATCATCTGTAGTATCACGGTCTAATGTAACAGGTTCTGCACTCATCTTTAATGCATGTTCTAAGGTACGTTTTTCATAGCGCAACACTGCAATTCCGTTGGATGAAAGGCCCACCGCAAGGTCTCGTAAGATTTTTGTTCCCAAATAGGTAGCATCGCGATCATGGATGCCAGCACCATGCACAAGAACAACGACGGGTACCTTTTCACCACGCTGATGCTTCGGAACTGTTAATGTCGCTGGTAACGGATAGGTAGAATTTCCAATGACGATTTCACGTTCTTGATAGGAGTCAGGTTGATCATAGCTAGGATGTGGGATGGTATAAGATTCTTCGGGTGGCCTTTCTCCAATTTCATCTACTTTCCCGCCAGGTGTGAATTTAAGGAGTAGCGGTATGGTAGTTCCTTCGGTAGCTGCTGGAATTTCTACCGTCTGATGGACCAAGTTTCGTTCTTTTATCACGGGGGTTCCCATGCTTTTTATCCCGCTCCAGCCACTTTGTGTCCACCAGTTTTGTAATGTGGTTGCTGTAAACTTGGATCGAAAAGCAGTAGACGTCAACTGTAGTGCCTCTGCATACTTACCTTGCTGGAGATATTCAAAAAATAATGATGTACGCTCCGTTAAAGAGACTAGTTTCTTTTCAGCAGATTGTTCTTCGCGTGTATCTGCGTGAATAGTTGTTGTAAGCGGGAAAGATGAAACGCCTAAAGAAAAGAGTAGGGGAAAGGTAAGTACTGATCTTTGTATTTTCTTTTTTTTATTCATGTTTTAACCTCCAATACGTGATGGTACAAAACAGGTATGGTAATTAGAATTCTGGTGCGAAAACTTCAAAATATTTGCAAGTAATCTCCAAAACTTGGACATACTCATATTATTATTCTAAAAAACGTAGATTTCTTCTCTTGTCACATGCATATTAATCCCAGAAATAATCTTTCTTCCTTCACTTTATATTTTGATTATACAAAACAAAGCTCTCGTTTTTCTTACTTGATACTTACAAATTCCTTAAGTAAAGGATATTTTAAAATCTTAGCTTGATGAATATGTAGCGGTACTCCTATGTTAAGAGATAGCTTAAGGACCGAGGATTATATTGTTTTTATAAAGGGTTGATGTTATGTTTGTTTTGTAACATATCGTGTTTTATGCATGTAGGAGGATTTATTGAAGAAATTATTAATATTGTTTTTATTAGCTACATTTTGTCTACAGATTACAGGATGTTCTAATAATATGGGTACACTAAGGGAGAAGTCTAAAACTTCAACAACTGTGAAGTCTAAACGCATCAATAAAGGGTGGTACAAACATATGTAATAGTTTGTATCACCCTTTGTTGATGATAGAAGTCATAAAGAAAAGACACCCTAAGGTGCCTTCCTTCGACTTGAACCATCTTAATTTTAATAATATATTGGACTCCCATCCAACTATTATTTTACCATGTTAAATTGTTTTATTCATTGAGAAATATGCTTTAAATCTATATTTTTAAAAAATATATAGATTTGAACAATATGTATACGAGCCACATATCAAAAAAAGACACTCTCAAGAGTGCCTCTCCTTAGCAGCCGAATCCGCCGCCCCAACAGCTAGCGCCAACAATGATTAATAAGATGAAGAGCACAACAAGTAAGGCAAATCCGCCGCCGAAACCACAGCCACCACCACAACTACCGCCATAGCCCATATTAACTCCTCCTTCCATAAAGACCATTTATTAATGGATTTAATTTAATTTATGTTTTTAAGGGTGAATGGAGCAGGTCCTTAAAAAAATAAAAGGATTTTGGAAGTTAAAAAGAGTTGACGATCTTATTTTTGTCACCGGAATTTTGTCTTCTACATATTGTATTTTATTCTGTGTATTGGGGGAAGGAGGATCTTATGGCTAATTCTGAGATGATTTTACGTTTACTTACGGATTTAAAGATTGAACAACAATTGTTGAAAGAACAGTTAGAGAAAATGCAAACAGCTGTGACTATTCTTGAAGAAAAATCAGTGACGCTTAAAGAAAAACCAGCGACTCTTAAAGAAAAAACAATGACTCCTGAAGAAAAACCATCTGTTACAAAGCAAAGAGCTTTTTCTGGACGCCCAACATCTTTTCGTGATTGGAGAGCATCTAGTCAAAAAAATTAGGGAATGTTATGTGAAATGATAAATAAAAAAGTACAGTCTGCTGTAGAAAAGACTGTACTTTTTTATGTCGGTAGAGAATGTTAAGGGAGACGCATTTATTGGCCTATTCCACTTTTAATTGGAGTTCTTTATCTAACTTATCATTATTAATTTTTAAAGTTAATCCTTGTGTGTTTTTCGGTACATCAAATACAATGTTTCCTTCCGAACTTTCATTAGGATTAACAATATTAAATTTGAATGTGGAGATATTCGCAGCTTTAAGTACTGACTGATATTCATTGGAAATGTGATATTCTCTTCCAAATCCATCAATTAATTTAAAGTTGTTAATATCTAGTGTAATGGGTTCTTCTTTACGATTATAAACGGCGATGTCTAATACTTTAAAGACACCTTGTGCTTTAACTTCTCCAGTCCCTAGAACATCTAATGACTCGGCAGATCCCATTGACATGTATACATCAGAGGAATCTACATTGGTAAGAAGTTCTTTTTGCGGATCCTTGCTGCTAAGTTTGTCATTCTCTGTTTTTTTAGAAGTCGCCTGCTCATTTTTCGCAGGCGCATCATGTGAACTGCAAGCTGATACTCCAAACAAGAATGTGCTACATAATAATGATGCTAATAACTTTTTGTTCATCGTTTGTTTCTTCCTTCCAAAATAGAAGCACTTTTAATGAGTGCTATATATATTTGTCTTTATATGTATTACATTTTATATCTTATTATATTAATTTTGGAAGGAAAAGGGAAAAATGCACATTTCTCTGATTCGAATTATTTATCTGTCTAAAAGTTGAAATTAAAATGAGCCCCATAAATGATAAACCATTCCACTGACAAAAAACACTAATCCTAAAAATAAAACAATTAAAGCAAGCACTCCATTTTTATTATGTTCCATAAAATTAGCTCCTTTTTCATTTACTTACATACAAAAAGCCTTTAGTCGTAATTATGGCTAAAGGCCTTAATCTTCATACTTTGTAGTTTATAAAAAAGTTGTACTTCTGTATTAATTTGGAATATGATTATTTAAAGAGAAGGTGATGAGTACATGCAGGAAACAAAACAATTCCCGCTTATATCGGGAAATCTCTCATTAGATTTAGTAAATACAGAGTTAGTTAGGCGTGGACAACGTTATGATTTATTAATAACAGATGAAGATGTATTAGAATGGCTACATGTAATAAAGGTTAATCTTCCTTTTTGGAATGAAAAAACACTTATAGGAATTCAGAAGCGAATGGATCAAGTTACATCTAGCATATTAGAGGTAAGAGAAGTATTGAGAAAACAGTTTGAGGCAATTGCTGATCAGCAAGAAATTTCTAATGATTTTATTACGTATTTAGAAAAACAAATTGAGAAGGCACCATTTACATATAAAATCATTGAACAGCAGCTAGTATCTATCCCAGTTGGAGAAATCGAGGATGTACTCGCATCGTTAATTGCATTTGACGCTTTAACGTTAATAGCAGAAAATAAGCTTATTTCCCTTAAAAGGTGTTCAAATCCTGACTGTGTTTTATTATTTATAGATAAGAGTGGAAAACGAAAATGGTGTTCTATGAAAATATGTGGGAACCGGAAAAAGGTAGCAAAATTTCAGGATCGAAAATTTGAGGAAGTTTAGAGAATCAACTTATAACAGTTGATTCTTTTTTTGCATTTTAAAACTAACCCCTTAAATTAATATTTACAGGTTAGTTATGCTGGGTTATAATTGTTGGTAAATAAAGGAGGAGAACGATGGATAATATAACAGCAACTAAGCAGAAAGATCCTCAACCAATAAGTGTACGATATTTTACAAAAATGAAAGGGAAAGGAAGAAGCCCATTACAAGTAAATGTAAAGGACTCTTTAACGGGACTACTAGGGGGATTTTTAACAATTCTTACCTTAACATATTTAACGAGCATAACCTCTACAGAATTATTAATGGCTCCATTTGGTGCGAGTTGTGTATTAGCGTTTGGAGTTTGGAATGCGCCATTATCTCAGCCGCGTAATATTATTGGAGGACATTTGATTTCAACTTTCATTGGTCTATCAATATATCATTTGTTTGGGAATGAATATTGGACAATTGCTTTAGCGGTGGGGATGGCAATAGCCGTTATGATGTTAACGAGAACGACGCACCCTCCGGCAGGCGCCGATCCGATTATCGTAATTTTAGGGGCAAATAGTTGGAGTTATTTAGTAACACCAGTTTTAATTGGCTCCGTTGTTATTGTAGTTATTGCTTTATTCATTAATAATATGAGTAGTAAAAGAAGTTATCCAACTTTTTGGATGTAGTTTGTGAAGTGAAAAATAATTTAATTGAGTATTCTATTCTTACTATGTTTTATTTTTTATATAGTAAAAGCCTTAGTCGTAATTGTAGCTAATGGCTTGGGTCCTCATACTTTGTAGTTCATAAAGAAAAGACACTTTAAAGTGTCTTCTACAGATTTGAATTATTTAATTCATGTAATTAATATTCGTTAGCATAAAACTCTTTTATTAATTTTATTTCATTTGTATCTGGATTAAACTTAAATATTTTAATTTGATTCGATTCGTCTTTGTATGCAAATGTATTCTCACCAACTTGGGTCATATTGCTGGTGTTTAAGATAGGGTCGCTACCGTGATCAGTAATTTCCACAGTTTTCTCACGATCCCAGAATGCAATGACAATAATCAAAATGATAAGACATACCCGTATAAAACGTAATTCTCTTGCAACAGGATGTTCCATCTGTTTGTCTCCTTTACTGTTTGATAGAGTCTGTTTATAAAAGAGATAATTCCTAGGGATATAAATAAAAAAGACACCGTAAAGTGTCTTTTTTATTTTAGTTATGCGCATTACTTAATAAGACGCTAGTTCCTCAGTCTGGCTATGAGTAACTATGTAGGGTAATTCCATTATAACATTTTAACCAGTAATGGGTCTATATGGAATTTAATTGATTTTCTTTTTGATTATTCAGAACGATTAATCGGGTATTTGGATGAAGGAAGCGGTGAGGAAGAAGGGACTTAACTTGTTTTAGAAGAGTGTCTTCTTTTTGTATCATTGTGAGTAAAGTGTAGAGTTATATTTCCCTTTACACGAACATAACGGTATAATATAGTTAAGTTAAGTGAACTTAACTATTAAACAAAACGAAATAAAAGCATGGAGGAATAACGCTATGACTAGAACGTATAAAGAAGTAATTAATGAAATGAACCGAGCTTATAATGAATTCTACATTTTACTATTCCAGGAGTTAAAAGATGAATTCGGTCTTACAGGACAGCAAGAGAGCATGCTATTTCATATTAATTTAAATGAAAACACGACAGCAAATCACATTGCGACTACTTTTAATATATCAAAAAGTGCCGTTAGTCAAGTTTTATCTAAATTGGAGAAACAGAAGATGATTTCAAAACAAGTAAACCCTAATAATAAACGGGAGTATTTTCTTACACTTGGTCCAAACGGTAGTAAGTATATAGAGCGGTTGTCGGAGTTAGATGATGTATTAATTGAGAAATATTTTTCTAAAATCGATATAAACGCCCTAGAGCAAATGACAGATACGTTAACGAAAATAAATAAAGTCATATTGGAAGAAAAACAGAAAGATCTTGATTGTAATGAGTAAGAACGTAGATGAAGCAATTAGTAGAAAGGAGGAGAAGTGTATTATGAGTTTCATACCAAATATGATTACGATAGCAAATTTTGTATGTGGGCTTTTAGCTATTTACGCTGTTTTCGTTCACGATATTTATTTGGGAGCAGTTTTTATTATTACAGGTATGTTGTTTGACTTTTTAGATGGTATGGTCGCTCGGAAACTTGATTCTGTTTCGGAAATTGGTGGAGAGTTGGACTCATTTGCGGATTTAGTTACTTTTGGTGTGGCACCGTCTATTCTGGCATATAGTGCCTCGTTAAAAGATTTGCAGTCTATCGGGATGATATGCGCGCTCACTTACAGTATTTGCGGCATGCTTCGGCTTGCAAGATTTAACACACAGCAAAGCAAACTCCCGACCTTTATCGGCATGCCAATCCCATTCGCGGCAATGTGTCTCCTCATTTTATGTTTTTTAAAGAATCCAGTTTCCGTGGCGTTTGGTACATGCGTACTCGCTTATTTAATGGTGAGCAAAATCAAATTCCCTCATTTTAAAAAAGATATATCTGAAAGTTTGAAGTCCGAAAGATGGGACTAATGAGAAAGGTAAGGAGCATAACATGATTCGTATGGCATTAAGATCATTCAATATACAAATATATTGTTTGCTAGGCGTAATGTTATTGGGATGGTGGATGACACCTTTTTCAGCCCAGTTCGTAGGGATAAGCATTGGCCTTTTGGTGAGTATGTACTGCGCCTGGATTTTAGGAAGGCGTATTGAAAAGTTCGGAGATAGTATTGTAAAAAAAGAAAAAGCACCGATGCTTGGAATGATGAATCGGTTCGCAGCCGCAATACTTGGTGCGATTATTATGTATGAAATTGAACATCATGAATTCATGTGGACATTCGCTGCTGGAATTATGGGTGGGTATTTCTTGGTTATTATTAATTTGGGGTATTACAGTATGAGGGATGAGAAGGAGTAAAGTGAAAACTAAGTTTAAGCATACTGTTGCCTAACAACGAATAGCGGATTAGTAATTAGAGTAATAATAAAATCTAACATAAAATTTAAGAGAAATTTTATATTTCCCCCACTTTTTATTTTAAAAGTTTTTTCTATCCTATAAACAAGTTACATCAAGGAGGAGACTGAAAATGAATAAGTGGGGATTTTTTTATTTTTAATATATTCCCTATATTCGAAGACAAAGTAGAAGATTAAACATATGAACAAAGTACTGGTTCTTAAACTATATTCTAAAATAATAGATGAAAATGTAAAGTTAGGGGATTCCACATGCATACAGAAGTTTTAATGAGTTATTTGTATACTTATTTTTTTACAATTATGTTTTGTATTTTATTTCAAATTGGATTTTATTTTAAAGCGAAAAGAAACATATCTATTCGGCATTTTCTATGGGTATATGTTTTTCTGTTCTACCTTTCGTTAGTGTATAAGGTGACGCAGATTGCAACTGTATGGGATATAAGTAGATATGAAACGTGGATTCGTGTAAGTCAAATCAACTTGACTCTATTTGATACGGCAGGTAGTACTACGTATCTTTTGAACATCGTACTGTTTATGCCGTTCGGTTTTTTATTACCGATGATTTGGCCGTATTTTAGAAAAATAAAAAACACGGTATGTGCAGGATTCTTTTTTTCATTGGCAATTGAGTTAAATCAATTGTTAAATAATAGAATTACAGATATTGATGATTTATTTACGAACACCCTCGGGGCGAGTATTGGGTATTTATTATATAGAGCTTTAAAAATGATATTTAAAAGAGAGGGGGAAAAGCTTGATACCAGCTCTTCTCTAGTTATAAAATACGAGGCTATTTTTTGTTTAGTATGTTCATTTGTAGGAGCGATGTTAATTTATCATCCAGCTTTATTTGGAAGACCTGTCATCATTCAGTGAGGCAATTACGAATTTCTTTTGAATGCTCGAGTGATATTTCAATTTGCAAAAAGCCTTTAACTTGTTATAGTTAAAGGCTTTTATCATCATAATTTTTACTTACCAATTACCCACTCTAACATCCGCCTTCAACCACTTCACCCAATCCAAATCCTCTACCTTAAGTAAACTAAGCGAAACACCCTTCATATCTAAAGAAGTTAACAGCGTACCAATCTTTACGAATGTCACTTGCAATCCTTCAAGTTCACACAAACGGCGAATGTCGTTTGCGAAAATGTATTGTTCCATTAATGGAGTTGCGCCGAGTCCATTAATGAGGATAGCGAAGTTGTCTCCTTTTCTCCAGCGATAAATGCTTTTTAGTTTGTTCATTAGTTCGATCGCTAATATTTCAGAAGAGGATAGTGCTTCTTTACGGTAACCTTTTTCTCCGTGAATGCCGACGCCATAAAACACTTCATCGTCATTTAATGTGAATGAAGCTTTTCCTTTTACTGGATCGTTGACAGGGGAAAGAGCAACTCCTAATGTGTGTAAGTTTTTAGTGATAGAGCGGCCAAGTGTTGTTAGTTCTTCTAGAGAATGGCCTTCAAGAGCGGCCGCACCAAGTATTTTTTGAACGAAAACAGTACCAGCGACGCCGCGTCTTCTTTTATTAAAAGAAGCATCATCTTCAATTGAAACGTCGTCATTTACGATGATGTGGTCAATTTTTCTTCCTTCTTCTTTAGCGATCTGCTTTGCCGCAAGAAAGTTCTCAACGTCATCTTTAAAGTTTTTAATAATGAATAGTATACTTTTATCTTTTGGCATAAGGCGAGTTGCCGCCGCAATTTGTTCCACTGTAGGCGGAGTGAAGATGCTTCCGTTTACTGCCGCTGTAAGCATACCTTTTCCTACATAGCCAATATCAGCAGGTTCATGTCCGCTACCACCGCCACTTATAATAGCGACGTCTTGCTTCATTTTTTCGATATCTTTTACATAAATGATGTTATTCGTTTCATCGTAATTTACTTTGTCGTTATGTTCAAAATAAAAGCCGTGCAGCATATCTTGAACGATATTTTGTACATCATTCATAATCTTTTTCATTGCTTTTGCCACCCTTTAATTACTTTGCTGATTGCTCCAGTAATAGTAGTAATTGATTGTTTATCATATTTTTCATAAGAGAAGACATAATGGAAGGATCTACTTCGCACTTACTTTCAATCCAATCTTTTATCGTTCCAACGAAGCCGTGACTATAAAAGGAGGCAATCGTATTTTTTGTCTCATCAGAAAGGCTGAATCCACAGCTCACAGATAGTTCATCGATAATCTTCATATATAAGTTTTTCGTATGCTCAAATAAATAGTGATTAAACGAGTTTTGCTCAATGACTTTAAAAGCATTTCGGTAAAATTTTTGATTTTCATAAAAGTAATCAAATAATAAATCGAAAATGTTTTCCCACGTTTCATAATCGAGAAAGTCGATAATGTTTTCCTTCGTTTCTTCTCTATAAATCCAGCTTAATAGTTCAAATTTATCTTTAAAATGATAATAAAAAGTTTGCCTACGCATTTGACAGTGTAACATAATATCGCTCACTGATATTTTATGAAACGACTCTGTTTCCATTAAATACTTCAATGAGTTCGCGATTATCTTTTTAGAAATTATAGAAGAGGTCATCTGAATCATCCCTAGAATGTTATTAATATGAAAATCCTATCTATAAATGAGAGCGGTGTCTTTAGACAGATTGTCCATTTTGTCCGTTTACTATAAAACGCTTTCATTTTAACATGGTTAGTAAGAAGAAGATTTCAAATATATCACAATATATTAAAGGAATTGAGGGAGAACTACAATGAAAAAGATTATAAACAAACCAGAAACATTAGTAATGGAAATGTGCAACGGAATGGTTATGGCTCATCCAGAGCTTGAGCTTTTGAAAAAATATAAAGTGATTAAGAAGAAAGAAATGAACGAAAATAAAGTAACGTTAATTAGTGGAGGCGGTAGTGGTCACGAGCCGGCACATGCAGGATTAGTCGGAAAAGGAATGTTAGATGCGGCAGTGTGCGGAGATGTGTTTGCGTCACCTTCACAAATTCAGGTATACCAAGCGATTAAAGAGACAGCTAGTAAAAAAGGTACGTTATTAATTATTAAAAATTATAGCGGCGATATTATGAATTTCAAAAACGGTGCGCATTTAGCGACGGAAGATGGAATTGAAGTCGACTACGTAAAGGTGGACGATGATATTGCGGTAGAAGATAGCCTGTACACAGTAGGACGCCGCGGCGTTGCGGGCGTTATTTTAGTTCATAAAATTGCCGGCGCAGCAGCGGAAGCAGGTATGGCTTTAGGAGCGGTGAAAGCTGTAGCAGAAAAAGCAGCGGCTAACGTGCGCACAATCGGTTTAGCATTAACGTCTTGTACAGTTCCAGCGAGTGGATCACCTACTTTCACACTTGCGGAAGATGAAATGGAATACGGTGTAGGTATTCACGGCGAACCAGGAATTAAGCGTGAAAAAATGCTGTCAGCAGATGAACTAGCGAACCGTATGACAAATGACCTTGTAAAAGATTTAGGAGTAAAAGATGGCGAGGAAATCGCAATTCTAGTTAACGGTTTTGGCGGAACACCACTGCAAGAACTTTACTTATTTAACAACGCAGTTACGAGAGAACTAGCTGCAAGAAACATTAAAATTAATAGAGTATTCGTCGGTAACTATATGACAAGTATTGATATGGCTGGTATGTCTTTAACGGTAATGAAGTTAGATGAAGAGCTAAAAACATTACTATCAAAAGAATGTAATACACCAGCGTTTAAAGTAGACGGTCCAGTTGAAAGTGTAGAGTACGTAAATGTACTTGAAGAGACAGAAGAGAAGGAAGTTTCATTTGAACTAGAAACTGCGGAAGAGCACGCTGTTATTAAAGATAATGTTATTACATTAAACAACATGATTTATCTCGTTGATAAAATGAGCGATATTATTATTAAAAATGAAGTACCGTTCTGTGAGCTGGATACGCATGCTGGTGATGGCGACTTCGGAATGAGTGTGGCAAAAGGATTTAAGCAATTAAAACGTGAGTGGCACTCTATTGTAGAACAAGAAAACGTAACGATCGGATCATTCCTTGACGGCTGTTCGATGATTATTATGGAACATTGCGGCGGCGCATCTGGTCCAATTTGGGGCGGTGCATTCCGCGCAGCTAGTAAAGCAGCAGCCGAGAAGCGTGAGTTAACAGTGAAAGAATTCGCTGAAATGCTGCAAGCAGCATTGCAAGGCATCCAATCGATCGGTGAAAGATCATTCGGCAGAGGAGCAGTAGTTGGTGACAAAACACTTGTTGACGCACTTGCTCCATGTGTAGACTCTTGGTTAGATAGCGCCTCAAACGAAGTAGACGTAAAAACTGCCTTTGAAAAAGGAGCAGAAGCAGCGGTCAAAGGAGCAGAGTACACGAAAGAAATCGTAGCTCGCATGGGCCGCGCTGGTACAGTTGGCGAAAGAAGCTTAGGATATCCAGATGCAGGTGCACATGCACTTGGGGTTATCTTTACGGAGATTGCAGGTAGTTTGAAATAGTAATTGGAAAGTCCCTCTGCCTTAAGGTGGAGGGATTTTTATATAGTTGATATGTAGAAGACTTCTTTCGGTTCTTTCTCAGTAAAATATGAGTTTGTTACTATTTTTGATAAAATCTTATTTCAAAAATACAACTAATATTTCTCAACATTAATATATTGAAAATAGTTAGAATATTTAAGATAATCATTTGTGAAGAAGTAAATTATAAAAAAAGGGGGAATTTATTTTGTTACGTCGTTTATCTATTTGTACAGTACTAACAGCTTTTATATTTACTTTATTTACATTTAACGGCTCTGCTTTCGCGGCTACGAATGCTACTGAAAATCAAAATGTAGTAGCAGCTTGTGCAAAGGGAGGTACGGTAGGTGTATATGGTGCAAAGATGCGCAGTGGTTATACTGTCGATTCACCTGTCTTACATACATTTAATGATGGTACGAAAATTACTGGAACATGGGTAACTGGTGAATATGTTCAAGGTCATTACAGTAATTCTAAACAGTGGTTAAAAGTTACATATAAAGGGATGACAGGTTATGTATCCCATACAACATTATATAACGTTTGCTCATAAAACTATGTACCATAATAGCTTTGGATATATTGAGCTAATCTCTTCTCGAGATTAGTTCTTTTTTATCTCTTAGTTTTTAATGGGGCATTTTTTGAAAAAGACCAACGATTCATTAAATCGATGGTCTTACGTTTATATAGTATTCATTTGTATCTATATTAAATTTTTCATTGTTTTTTGCTTATTTTAGACTTAGTTTGTTTGTGATTGCAGCTTATCAATTTTCCAGTATGTTTGTAGAGGGTCTAAAGAGCTTTCAATATAAAACATATATTCATCTGCGGTACGTGGTACTTCAAAAGCTATTTTCAATTCTACCGTTTCATTTGGTTTAACTTGTATATCAGAAGGGTTTTGATCAAGCGCCTTTCCTTTATAGATCTTTCCGTCTTTTTCATCTTTTAAGTTATATTTTAATTCTGATAGTCCAATCGTTTGACCTCGTACATTTTTTACAGAGACATTAACAACTACGGAATCGTTGCTAGCATTTAAATAGGCACTTTGAACAGCGGTCAAGTAATAGCCTCCCTTAACACTCTCACCAACTAATAAAATACCTTGTTCCAAGCGGCTCATATCTTCTTTTTCTTCAAAATTTATTAATTCTTCATTTTCATTTTTTGCGGTTGGTTCTTCTATTGGACCATTTTCAACGGCACTATCTGTTTTATCTTGTGTGCAAGCAGCCGTAACACTGACTAATACTAGAATAAAAGTAAGTAATATAGATAATTTTCTCATAAAATTTATCTGTCTCCTTAAGTTTCTCAATTTTGTGCAACTATACATATAAGATTAACATAATGTCTCATTATTGGCTCAAAATAGGGGGTCTTTTAGACAACTTATTCTTTTTACTTTTAATATACATTCGATTGGTTCTCGCGATATTTGTTAATCTTTTAAAACATTGGCTTAGTAATACCGAGGGTTATTATAGATATATTAATCATGTAATTTGTCCATATCAAAATGAACGTTTTTTGCATTTAATATATTGTAAATATATTTTATTTTGGAAGGATGTGATTATATGGCTCATAAATCTACTGGAGTGTTTCGAGTTCCAGTTTCTGAAAATGGGATTATTCCAACTGCTCTCAACATTATGTTAAACAATGATTCACGCTGTCATACTAGTAATGTAACGGTAACTGTTAAGAGAAGTCGAAACACCTTTTTCCCAACTCAAAATGAATTAGTTGAAATCTCTCGTACTTTTGTTTCTTTAGAACCAAACAGAACAACTAAGATTGTGTTGTTTACTCCAGAATTCCAAGTAGAAGATTTCCTTGATGTCATCATTAGTGGAAATAGAGAGGATGTTAAGGATGTTCTTGTATATTCTTTCTTAGCAGATTCAGTAGGTCATAATCTGCCATCTACTGTTTTCAGAAATGCAGAATACACTTTTGCTTGCTGACACTGTGATAATGTATTCTTTACTGTCGTATATCTGAATTGAAATGTTACAAGTAGCATTTCACGGCATACAATCTATTGGTGAAAGATCGTTCGGCAGAGGAGCGGTAGTTGGTGAAAGAAGTTTAGGATATCCAGATGCAGGTGCACATGCGCTTTGGGTTATCTTTACGGAAATTAGAAAATCCCTTCTACCTTAAGGTGGAGGGGGTTTCTTAATATTATTTTTTGATATATATTGCTAAATATGTTCCCATAATTCATTCTATTGTATTGAGAATAATGTCATCTATATCAAAAAAAGGCTTATAAAAGGAACTTGTATTTGAGGTGGGTTTATTAACCAATTTTATATATAGCATGAATGAAAATGAGATAAATAAAACAATATTCCCTATTATGTTTTTAAAAATAAATTGAGCAGGTCCTTGTAAAAATAAAAAAAAGACACCTAAAGGTGCCTTTCGCCGACTTAAATTAATTTTAATATTATCGATCTAAGTTTAAAAGCTGTAGGGATTTTTTCTGTGGGTTTTGTAAGTAGTTTTTACGAAATTATGAGTGTTTTTTATTTTGTAATTCAATAAGTTCATCTGGTAGCATTTTTGTATAATATTCTTTTTCTGTTAGTTCAAATATAAATAATGCTTTTTTCCAGTTATAAATAACCTCTTCTACATTATGTTGTTTCATTTTTAATAAACACTGACCTTTTAAATAGAATAGTTCACCTAGTAGGTATAAAGTATTTAGATTAATTGCTAATTTAATACCTTTATCAATGTACTTTATTGCCTCTTCATATTGATATGTGAAGTCGAAACATTTTGCTAAATTTAACATGAGTTTTAATTTAATTTCTTTATCTCTAGGAAAATCTAGCTTATTAAAATTAGTTAAACATTTTTTGAATATATTAATACTTTTTTCATATTCTTTATTTTCCGCATAAAATATAGCCATTGTTTGCATAATATCTATTTCTCTTTCTGATAAAAAATCAGAATTAGTTAAAGTCAGTTTTAATGCATTATTTAAAAAATCTAAAGCAGTTTTTATTGATTTATCCACCATAAATATAGCAATTGCTTCATGCCATATTAGAAATTGTTTCTCATCTTTTGTTTGAAAATTATTTAAGTTTTTCTCTTTTTTTACTATTTCATAAAGTTCTTTATATTGTTTTTGTTTTAAGCAATCTTTTATTACGTATTTTACATTTTCTACATATTTTAATCTTTTGTTTTGAGTTAGTGCAAATATGTTATTTGGATCAATACCAAGTCTTTCTGATAATTGATATAACAATATACTAGATGGATAAATCATACCTTTTTCAATCTTGCTAATTTGACTTTGTGAACATATTCCATAACATAATTCGGATTGTGATATATTTTTTTTAATTCTAAGTTCTTTAATGGTAATACCCAAATCGTTAAATTCCATTTTTCCACCTACTATTTAGCACTTTATTAATATAAGAACATTCTCTAACCTTAATGTAATGTAAAATTAATATAGTTGCAATTATTGTTTTAAAGGGCTTATCGTTTCTATAAGATGGTGAGATTTTTTTATGTACAAAAAAGACACCCTAAGGTGCCTTACGCCGACTTGGACCACGTTCATTTAATATAAACCTATCTGTATTTTCACATGCTTCTCTAATCCCTCTATTTTCCATTTGATAAAATAAAATCCCAATATTACCAATAATTAAATAAATATTTCTACATATTCAAGATATTTACATAAATTATAAAAGTGATACATTTAAGTTGTAATCTATAAAAACTATTAAAGGGGGATTTATTTTGTTCAAGAAATTAGTAGTAGGAGCGTTAGCAACAGGTATTGCATTAACAGGAGGAATTGGTGCAGCTTCAGCTGATACACAAAAAGCTGTGAGCTCTCCGAAGCAAGCAACATGCTCAATTCCTTATGAGTATTCTAATGGTAAATTCAAAAGAACTCTTTATTACTCAAATGGAGTATATGCTAATAGTTTTAATGAAAATGTTTGTGGCGGGACGATTACGTGGTATTTAAAACATGTTCAAAATGGAGTTGCTTTTTACGAAGGTAATTTAAAATAGTAGATTTTTTGAACCTCATTTATTGAGGTTCTTTTATTTTTAGTTTTTAAACTGGTTCTCTATAAAAAAGACACCCTAAGGTGCCTTCTTGCGATTTGCTCCATTGTAATATGGTATTGGATGCCAGTCCAATTATTATTTTACCACGTTAAATAGTTTCGGTTATTGAGAAAAAAGACAACTCATTATTTGAATGCAAAAAAGCCCTAGGGGGACTAGGACTTTTTGCTAGAATGAAAATGATTTAAAAAAAGGACTTATATAACGTAACATATGAATGTTTCGTAAATGTATCAAAAAAATGAACAAAATAGTTATTTTAAATAAAAAAAGCTCCGCGATAAAAGTTGCGGAGCTTCATAAGGTCGAGTTATGTCGTACTCACAAGGGATTTTAACATGAATGTTGTGGTAAAAATACTGGTAAATTTATCCCGTAAAAGCCCGATTGGTTTAACTCATAATTAGTGGGGGATAAATAAAACTCCCACTGATTAAAGTTTCACTTCATTCGAAGGAATTCATGTTTTATAAATTAGATTATGAGAGTTGATATTCTCCATATTGACCAGAAAAGAACTAAAAATTCTAGTGAAATTCCAAGTGTTCGTTTCCTAGTTTTTTGAAATTCTTTTATTAAATAGCCAACAGCACTAATTGCTATAAGAATAAAAAGAATAAGTTCGAGTGTAACTGGCATTTTATCTACTCCTAATACATTGATTTGCCATATATAGATTATAGGATGTTTTTACGGCTAGTGGTGAAAAAATTAATAAAACTATCTCTAATGGAGTTTTGTTTGAACTTCTAAAAGAATTTGTGAAAACCATTGTACGTAAAGTTTCTGCGTATGTTTTTAGGAAACAAATTTTAGACAAAGATAACAAAAAAACCACTCCTCATCGCCGTCGGAAGCAAAAGGGTGGGCTTTGTAAAAAAAATGAGCCCTAATGGATATAATGTACAAAAGAAAAGACACCCAAAGGTGTTTTACTCCGACTTGATAACAACATTTTATGTATTAAAGGTCATCAAAAAATGTTGTATTTGAAACACGTGACGTTCCATTAATATATTATAAACTAGATGTAATTATATATTGAATATAAAATTTAGGAAGTTGGTGGGAATAATAAAATGCATAAAATCCTTATTAAAAAAGAAGCCCTAGGATTAGGGGGCTAGGGCTTCCTGTGTTAGTATATCTCGCACGACATTATAAAAAGAAAAGAACTTAATGAAGATAACAGAGAAATGTTTCGTAAATGTATCAAAAAAGTGAACAAAATAGTTATTTTAAAAAGAAGAGAAACTAGCAAAAATTAGATACTTTTGTATAAGAAAGGAATAGATTAATAATTTAATATAAAAAATACAAGATATGCAATATTGCATATCTTGTATTTCATATTACATTGAACCCAATCATGCCTTGAATAGAGAGGGTTTAAAAGAAATATAATAATCTAAATTGTTTACCAATTAATATGGTAAATTATAGATAAATAAAGAAATTTATGTTAATGTACTTATGGTAATATACTGTTAAAAAAAGGAAGAGGTGAAAAGTTTATATGTTTAAAAAAGGCGTATCATTGCTATTAATTCTCATTTTATCTATTTCTACATTTAGTATAGTAACTCACGCTGCTAGTAGTTCAGAATCTGTGAATCAATCATTCTATGGGTATAAGGAGCCATCTTTTAATTCAGCTAAAACAAATGGCGGATCAGAGTATGGTGCTCAAAATGTAGGAGTCGTGGAAAAAAGAGATAATGGCTGGTGGAAGATTGAAACATGGGAAGGTCCAGTTTGGATTAACTTAAATGGGGAAGAACGTGTCATGGGAGATTTCTATGGATATGATGAACCTTCTCTCTCATCAAAGGTTGCGAATGCTGGAGCGAAGTACGGGCGACAAACATTTAGAATAGTAGATGGAACAACAGATGGTTGGCTTAAATTTAAGACGTGGGAAGGCGAAAAATGGATGAATCCTGCGGCTGAACAAATTACCGTCAACAAAACGATTTATGCATATAATGAGCCTTCATTTAATGCAAAGAAAGCAAATTATGGAGCACCATTTAACCCACAAAATTGGGGAGTAGTAGAAAAAAAAGAAAATGGCTGGATGAAAGTAAGTACTTATGAAGGTTATAAGTGGATCAATCCAGATGGAGAAGAAAAATTCATAAACAAATCATTCTATGCGTATAACGAAGCTTCATTTAATGCAGCAAAAGCAAACGCTGGAGCATTATATAGTCCACAGAACTTTAGAGTTGTGGATGGGACAACTAGTGGATGGTTAAAGGTTAAAACATGGGAAGGCGAGAAATGGATGAATCTAGATGGAGAAGAAAGGTTTATAAATAAATCATTCTATGCGTATAATGAACCTTCATTTAGTTCAGGAAAAGCAAACGCTGGAGCATTATATAGTCCACAGAATTTTAGAATAATAGATGGGACAACTAGTGGATGGTTAAAGATTAAAACATGGGAAGGTGACAAGTGGATTAATTTAAATGCGGAAGATATAGGCGTAGAATTCTACGTGGAAGCTACTGCATACAGCGTAGAAGGTAGTCCACCACATGAAAGAATTACGGCAGCTGGAATAGACATAGGAAAAAATCCTAACATCAAGTTAATTGCAGTTGATCCTAAAGTTATTAAACTAGGAACAAAAGTTTGGGTTGAAGGATACGGTGAAGCAATTGCTGGAGATACAGGTGGAGCTATTAAAGGCAATAAAATTGATGTTCTATTCCCTACAGAAAAGCAAGCACGTGAATGGGGACGTAAAAAAGTAAAAATTAGAATAATGAAATAGGATATATCTATTCTTAGCTTTGAAGATTATATATTAGACAAAATAAAAGGGAGGATATTTTTATGTTTAAGAAAAGTATAGGAATTTTATTGTTTTTAATTCTATCTATCTCGACATTTAGTATAGTAACTCACGCTGCTAGTAATTCAGAATCCGTGAATCAATCATTCTATGGGTATAAGGAGCCATCTTTTAATTCAGCTAAAACAAATGGCGGATCAGAGTATGGTGCTCAAAATGTAGGAGTCGTGGAAAAAAGAGATAATGGCTGGTGGAAGATTGAAACATGGGAAGGTCCAGTTTGGATTAACTTAAATGGGGAAGAACGTGTCATGGGAGATTTCTATGGATATGATGAACCTTCTCTCTCATCAAAGGTTGCGAATGCTGGAGCGAAGTACGGGCGACAAACATTTAGAATAGTAGATGGAACAACAGATGGTTGGCTTAAATTTAAGACGTGGGAAGGCGAAAAATGGATGAATCCTGCGGCTGAACAAATTACCGTCAACAAAACGATTTATGCATATAATGAGCCTTCATTTAATGCAAAGAAAGCAAATTATGGAGCACCATTTAACCCACAAAATTGGGGAGTAGTAGAAAAAAAAGAAAATGGCTGGATGAAAGTAAGTACTTATGAAGGTTATAAGTGGATCAATCCAGATGGAGAAGAAAGATTCATAAACAAATCATTCTATGCGTATAACGAAGCTTCATTTAATGCAGCAAAAGCAAATGCTGGAGCATTATATAATCCGCAGAATTTTAGAGTTGTGGATGGGACAACTAGTGGATGGTTAAAGGTTAAAACATGGGAAGGCGAGAAATGGATGAATCTAGATGGAGAAGAAAGATTTATAAATAAATCATTCTATGCGTATAATGAACCTTCATTTAGTTCAGGAAAAGCAAACGCTGGAGCATTATATAGTCCGCAGAATTTTAGAGTTGTGGATGGGACAACTAGTGGATGGTTGAAGATTAAAACATGGGAAGGCGACAAGTGGATGAACCTAAACCAAACAGATTCTGGTTCTTCTGGAGTAATTGATTTAGCTTTAAAACAACTTGGAAAGCCGTATGTTGAAGCTGGGACAGGACCAAATGGATTTGATTGTAGTGGCTTTATTTATTACGTATTTAAAAATAATGGATATAACATTGTGAGAACAAGTGTTGCAGGATACTGGGGAATGGTTACAAAAATAAGTGATCCTCAACCAGGGGATTTAGTATTCTTACAGAATACATATAAGCAAGGTCCTTCTCATTTAGGAATATATTTAGGAAATGGCGAATATATCCATGCAGCGGATACGACAACAGGTGTAATTAAAAGTAAGATAAACAGTCCATACACTCAGAAGCATTTCTTGGGGTATGCTAGATTTTCAAAATAATTAAATTGGATTCAATAAAAAGACAGTTATCTATGTGAACTGCACCCCAATTGTTAGACACAGTCTAACAATTGGAGGTGTAGTTTTTTTATGACTAAATTTACTTCAGAAGACAAAATAAATGCAGTAATACATTATCAAGATGG